>NZ_AJTN02000190.1 GCF_000305495.1 Peribacillus psychrosaccharolyticus ATCC 23296
AATTTTTAACCTTTAAATGATAACCGCCCGGAGCTATATAGGCCGTTCCTTTTTTTAGAATCTCGCCATCTTCTGCTTCCTTGACCTGAATGGCCGATAACGTATCAAGCCGTTGAGACAAAGATTTTGTAAAACCTGGGGGCATATGTTGAACGACAAGAATCGGTGCATTTATTGATGCTGGAAGCATCGATAATACTGTTTGCAGCGCCCTCGGACCACCTGTTGACGTCCCAATCACTATGAGTTTCTTTTCACTTCCGGTTTTATACGGTATATGTTTGTGGGTAAGGAACTTTTGTTGCACGGTTTCACTACTTGATTCAACTACTGCCGGCTTTCTCTCACAATCATTCTGGGGCATGTGCAGCTTCGCAATATTTGCCGTACCGGCGCATAGTACTTTGGAAATCAACTCACTCTTAATTTTGTGTAAATCCAGTGAAATAGCTCCAGAAGGCTTGGCAATGAAATCAAATGCCCCTAATTGCATGGCAGCAAGGGTACTCTCTGTACCTTCCTGTGTTGTACTAGAAAGCATAATAACGGCTGTAGGACACTCTTCCATCATTACTTTTAAGGCATCGATGCCATCCATGATAGGCATTTCGACATCTAATGTAACCACATCCGGCTTAAGTTCCTTAACTTTCTTAATCGCATCCGCGCCATTTCTAGCTGTACCAACAATCAGAATGTTTGGGTCCTCGGTAAGGAAATCTTTAAGCAGTTTTCGCATAAACGCTGAATCATCTACAATAAGAACGGTAATTTTTTTCATTTTCTCGCCCTACTTTCCAAGAAAATATCGTTTTAAATTCCCTAGAAAATTTCTGTTTTTTACCGTCAAATCGTCAGAAAAGGATTGTTTAATAAAACGAGACGTAATTTCTGTAAGAGCTTTAGACACCCTGGCATTTGGTTCATAAAGGAGGAAAGGAATCTGTTTAGTTACTGCACGTGAAACTGTACTGTCATCCGGCAATAAACCGAGAGGAGAAATCTCCTTCAACAAAAATTTTTCTAGTGCATTTTGAAGCTTCCTAATTGTTTCCTTTCCTTCCTTTGTTCCTTCAGCACGATTACAGACTAAGTAAAATGGCAGAAGATTATTTATTGAATTTAAATATTTCATCATTGAATAAGCGTCCATGATTGCTGTAGGTTCTGGTGTAGTGATGAAAATTAATTCATCCGCACATAATAGAAACTTACTAGAATCTTGATTGATTCCTGCACCCATATCAAAAAGAATATAATCATAGTGTCCAAGTAACAGGGTCAACTCGGAATGAAATCGTTCAAATGAAGCTTCATCAAGTGAAAAAAGGGATGAAAGACCAGAACCGCCTGCAAGAACGGAGATGTTTTCCGGACCTGCCGTAATAATGTCTTTGAGAGGGATCTGCCGCTCAAAAAAATCAATAATAGTCAGCTCAGAATGTCTCCCCATTAAAATGTCTATATTCCCCATACCAATGTCCATATCAAACAACAGCACACGCTTACCTAGTCTTGCCAACGAGATGGCAAAGTTTAATGAAAAATTCGATTTCCCTACCCCGCCTTTTCCACTTACAATGGCTACTGCTTTAGCATGACTTGAGGTTCTATGTGATAGTAACTTCAACCGTAGATTCTCGGCTTGATCATGCATATCTCTTTTCTCCTAATATGGTTTTCACAATTAATTCTGGGCTTGCCTGTTCAATATCATTAGGTACATCCTGTCCATACGTTAGATACGCAACACCAAGCTGATGCTGATTAATAAAATTCAACATCGTTCCATACGTAGAGGTTTCATCTGCCTTTGTAAAAATCACCTGTTTAATCTCAATTAAGGAAAACTGCTGATAAATATCAGTCATATCTTTTTCCTTTGATGTCAACGAAAGGACAAGATAGGTTTCCATTTCCGTAGTAAAATCAATAACTCGGCTAAGATCTTTAACATATTCTCGATTTCTAAAATTACGGCCTGCAGTATCTATGAAAATCAAATCATATTCAGCAAACCGTTCTGCTGCGCGTTTAAAATCTTCTAAGTTGTATGCTACTTCAACCGGTACATTTAAAATCTCAGCGTATTTTTTTAATTGTTCAATAGCGGCAATACGATATGTATCAGTCGTAATAAAGGCAACCTTTTTATTGTGAATTAAAATAGAATCAGCTGCTGCTTTAGCAAGGGTCGTTGTTTTACCCACCCCAGTTGGTCCTACAAAATTAATGAATTTTTTTTGAAACGTTACTCCCCAATTAGGTATTCCTGACAGCTTGGCTACGAGTTCAGCATTTAACCAGCCGCATACTGTCCCTGCATCGCTTGTACCATGGTTTTCATGCCATTTGTTAACCAGCTTTTCTAATAATTCTTCATGTAAAAATGGATCCACTTCTTGTTCGATTAAGATCTTGCTTACCGGCTGTAAAGGAAGTGGATAAAACGTATTTGTCTTTCCCAAACCTTTCATCATGTTTTTTATATCGGCAATTTCTTTGACTAACTCAACTTGAGCAGAATCAGAACTTTTTAGCTGTTTTTCTATTTTTATTGAAGATGCAAGGTGTGCATCAGCCGGTTTATCAGGCAGCTTTTTTTGTTTTTGTTTTTGAATTGGCTTTTTAGAAGGTGGTTCAATCCCAGCGATAACCTCTATGCTGCGTTTTTTAAAGAAACCAATGAATCCGTGGGAAAAAACGGGTTTAGAGCTTAAAATAACCGCATCGCTGCCTAGTTCTTCCCTGATTTTTTTCATAGCTTCTGACATTGAAGAAGCTACATATTTTTTCACCTTCACTCCACATTCACCACCCCAACACTCTGAACTTCAACATTGGCTTCTAATTCATTATAGGAAAGAATCGGCACCTGTGGAAAATACCTCTCCATCATCTGTCTGACATACATCCTTACAGCAGGAGAACATAAAACGATAGGTGACTGCTCCATCAAGGTCAACTCCTCCAATTTTGATGCAATTGATTCAAGGATTACCTGTGAATCATTCGGGTCGAGTGATAAATAATTTCCGTGTTCAGTCTGCTGAACGGCATCAGCAATTATTTTCTCAACACGGCCAGACAATGTAACCACTTTTAGACTGTCATTGCCAACAGACAATGCGTTGGTTATTTGCCTTGCAAGGTTCTGGCGTACATATTCGTTCAATAAATCGGCATCTGAAGTGATTTTTCCATAATCAGCTAGTGTTTCAAAAATGATTGGTAAATTCCGTATGGATACCTTTTCCTTTAATAGCTTGGATAGAACCTTTTGTACTTCACCGATTGATAACGGACTGGGTGTGACTTCGTCTACGAGGATTGGGGCTGTTTCACGCAGATGGTCAATTAGCTGTTTCGTTTCTTGACGTCCTAACAGCTCGTGAGCATTCCCTTTGATAATTTCTGTCAGGTGGGTTGAAACAACGCTTGGCGGATCGACTACTGTATACCCCATCATTTCTGCGTTTTCTTTCATATCTTCTGCAATCCATTTAGCAGGAAGTCCAAAAGAGGGTTCAATTGTATCGATTCCTTCTATTGATTCATCATCGACCCCAGGGCTCATTGCTAAATAATGGTCGAGTAATAATTCACCCCTCGCCATTTCATTGCCTTTGATTTTTAATCTGTATTCATTGGGATTCAACTGAATATTATCCCTGATTCTAACGACCGGAATCACAAGTCCTAGTTCAATAGCCAGTTGACGTCTAATCATAACTACACGATCGAGTAAATCTCCCCCTTGACTGGCGTCAGCAAGAGGAATCAACCCATACTCAAACTCTATTGGGTCAACACTTAACAGGTTGACAACACTTTCAGGACTTTTCATTTCATCTGTTTGAATTTCTTCTTCTGTTTCTTCTATTTGTTTGATGTCCTGCTTTGGTGTTCTCGTAATCTGGTATCCGCCATACGCAATAATTCCTGCCAGCGGGATTGTGATTATCTCTGGAATTGGTGTAAAGAGTCCCAAGAAAAACATGGTTCCTGCCGTGACGTATAACATACTAGGATAAGAAAGTAATTGTGATACGATATCATTGGAAAGATTTCCTTTTGATGCAGCCCGTGTCACTGTAATTCCTGTCGCTGTCGAGATTAATAGTGCAGGAATCTGACTGACTATTCCATCACCAACTGTCAACATGGAAAAGTGTGCGGCTGCTTCGCCCATACTCATTTCAAGCTGCATGACACCAATAATCATTCCGAATATCAAGTTAATAATAACGATAATAATACCGGCAATCGCATCACCTTTAACAAACTTACTCGCACCATCCATCGAACCATAAAAGTCCGCTTCTCTGCCGACTTTTTCCCGTCTCTCACGTGCTTCTATTTCTGAAATCATGCCTGCGTTTAAATCTGCATCAATACTCATCTGTTTACCAGGCATCGCATCAAGTGTGAACCTTGCCGCTACCTCCGACACTCGCTCTGAACCTTTCGTAATAACAATAAAATTAATAATAATAAGAATAAGAAACACAACTAAACCTACTACTACATTTCCTCCGACAACAAAAGATCCAAACGTCTCAACTACACCGCCGGCTTCACCATGCGTCAGAATTGCACGAGTAGTTGATACATTTAGTCCTAATCTAAAAAGAGTCAACAGGAGCAAAAGGGATGGGAAAATTGAAAACTCCAGCGGCTCCCTCATATTCATCGTGTTTAACAATACAAGGAGTGCAAGAGATATATTTACTAAAATTAAAATACTTATTAGCCAGGTCGGCAGTGGTACAATTAACATAGCTACAATCATAATCACACCGACTAATACGGGTAAATCTCTTGCTGACATTCTCTTCTCTCCTCACCTGTGGCCGCGTTTATATTTTTCCTTTTGTCTTGTATACAAACGCGAGTATCTCCGCAACCGCCTTGAAAAATTCCTCAGGTATTGCCTGACCGATTTCAGCTTGATCATATAGTGATCGAGCCAAGGGGCGATTTTCCATCATAATAATGTCATGTTCCTTCGCCGCCAATTTAATTTTCTGTGCAACAAAATCGACTCCTTTTGCTACAACATATGGTGCATCAGATTTTTGTTCATCATATTTCAGGGCTATTGCAAAATGTGTAGGATTAGTTATCACAACATCCGCATTCGGAACTTCCTGCATCATTCTCTGCATGGCCATCTCTCGCTGTTTTTGTTTAATTTTTGATTTAATCAGTGGATCGCCTTCAATGTTTTTATATTCATCCTTGATATCTTGTTTAGACATCCGGATATTTTTTTCAAAGTCATATTTTTGATAAAGATAGTCAAGTAAGGATAAAAACAGTAATGCAGCGGATGCATATAATCCGACTCTAACTGTAATATCACCTATTGTCGCCATGGCAGCTGCGACTGTTTTCTGAGACAGGGTCATTATTTCATCCATCCGGCCCCAGATGACCCAAAATGTAACCAGACCAACGAAGGAAATTTTAAGGATTGATTTTAATAATTCAACAATAGCACGCAAAGAAAAAATACGTTTAAATCCTTTGATTGGATCAATTTTATCCAGTTTAAACTGGATAGATTCAGTCGAAAATAGGAAACCAATTTGTAAAAAATTCGAGGCTACAGCAGAAAGAAGCGCAACACCTAAAATCGGTGCCAGAATTTTCGCTATTTCAATAATCACCTCTGTTAACAATAGCAAGACACTTTCCTCAGTAACCGGCATCAGCATATATGAACGAAAGGCATGTCGTATTAACCGCAAAAATGCATCAAGCATAGAAGCACCGGTGACCATCAAGACCATAAAAACGGCGAGTAACGTGATTGCCGTATTAATATCCTGACTTTTGGCCACTTGACCTTTTTTCCGGGAATCCTGTTTTTTCTTTGGAGTCGCTTTTTCTGTCTTTTCTCCTGCGAAAAATTGCAAATCAAGGTTGAGTGCCATTTATGATCCTCCGATCAGCTGCATCAACCCTCTAAGCGTGACGAGCAAATAGTCAAATAGATGTTCTACAACCACCATCATCATTCCCATTACGACGAACAGCATCATAAAACTCGCTATAATCTTGACTGGAATACCGACAACAAAAATATTTAATTGCGGAACGGTTCGCGCGACAATTCCAAGTCCAACGTCGACTAAAAACAGACAGCCGACTACTGGTATAGACATTTGCAGCGCAATGATGAATGTTTGGTTAAAGGCTTTAACGAAGTATTCCATTAAGGCTTCATTACCAAATGGTACGAACAATTGATCCATTGGAACATATTGATAACTATAAAAGATCCCATCGAGTAATAAATGGTGACCATTCAACGAAAGTAATAAGAGTAAAGCGATAGTATATAAATACTGTCCAGTTAATGGACTTTGTGTACCTGATTGCGGATCAATAACATTGGCAATCGAAAAACCCATCTGAAAGTCAATGAAACCACCAGCAATTTGTACGACGGTCATAATCATAAAAGCTGCAAACCCTATGAACAAACCCACCAGTGCTTCTTTTAAAATAAGAAGAAAGTACACTGAATCTAGCTCTAATACCGGCGCATCTATCGAATAGTACATAATCCAGGCTAAGAATAAGCTAAGACCTAACCGATGTGAGGCTGGAATTGTCCGGTACGAAAAGAACGGCATCATAATAAAGAAAGCTGAAACTCGAACCAGCACTAATAAAAAAGCCGGAAAATTCTGTAGTAAATCCTCCATCTGCTACCCTACAAACCTATTTAAATTACTGAATATTTCATTAGCATACGATAGCATATGGCTCAGCATCCAAGGTCCAAAAATGACTAGACCGGCTAATACAGCAACAATCTTTGGAACAAAGGCAAGCGTTTGTTCCTGTATTTGAGTAGTGGCTTGGAAAATACTTACCAAGAGGCCCACACCAAGTGCAATAATCAGTAAGGGTCCACTCACAATAAGGACTGTATATATACCTTGTTTCGCCACATCAATGACTGTCTCAGGTGTCATGCTTATTCACATCCTAAAAGCTTTGTAGTAATGATTTCACAACTAAATACCAGCCATCCACAAGAACAAATAAGAGAATTTTAAACGGAAGTGAAATCATAACGGGTGGAAGCATCATCATCCCCATTGACATCAGAACGCTGGCAATGACCATATCAATCACTAAAAAGGGAATAAAAATCATAAATCCAATTTGGAAAGCCGTTTTTATTTCACTGATTGCATAAGCAGGCACAAGTGCCGTTAATGGGATATCTTGGATTGTTTTTGGTTTATCAATCTTGGCATAGTTTAAAAACAGTGCTAAATCCTTTTCCCGGGTATGGGCACTCATAAATTCTTTAAATGGTCCAGCAGCAAGCTCATAGGCTTCATCTAATTCGATCTTTTCTTCTAATAGAGGCGTCAATGCTTGTTGATTTACTTCTTGAAAAGTAGGCGCCATTACAAAAAACGTAATGAACATTGCTAGACCAACGATAACTTGGTTCGGCGGCATCTGCTGTGTCGCCAATGACGTCCTGACAAATCCAAGTACTATAACAATTCTAGTAAAACAAGTCATTAAAATTAAAATACTCGGGGCGAGTGATAGAACCGTCAGCATTAAAATGAGCTTAATAGAAGTAGAGACATTGGCGGCTTCACTGTTAGCAAACAGCTCCATAACATCATTCATCCATGTTTCTTCCTTTCTTATTGAGCACACCCAGCGCTTTTTTACGTTCTTTTGTCAGCTCAAGTACCTGCTTTTTAAATTGAGGAGCAAAACTCTTAGAGCTGCTTCCTTCTCCTTTTAATTTGTCTCTCCACTTTGAGAGAATATCGGCAGGACGAATCAATTGATCTATTTTTTGATTATGATCGTTAAGAATCTGTTCATACTCGCCTTTATCATCAATTTCTTTTAACAGCTGAATATTTTCCCCGACACCGACAACTAGAATACGCTGGCCAACCTTAATGATCTGAACAGAACGATTAGAACCAAGACTTGTTCCGCCTAAATTTTCAACCGTATTTGCCTTTTGGTATGCTTTGCTCTTTTTATTAACAAACTGAAGCAATAAATACAAAAGAACGATAACAAATATCAAAGCGGCAATCGTCCTGACAATGTCCCAAAAAGTTATGCCGATGTTTCCTGATTCATCACTTACTTCGGTCGTCTTTCCTTCAGCTGGAGCATCCGTTTTTTTCGGGGTTTCTTCTATTTCTGAATAACCATCTTTTACACTTTTTTCAATATTTTCTGCCTGAACCTGCATACCCTGCTGGCCGCAAAAAAGAACCAGCAGAATAAGAAGTATTTTTTTATAAGCAAGATAGGGCCACCTCTTAGCAATTAGCTTAATGTTTTATTAATAGCTTCAAGAACACGGTCCGCTTGGAAAGGTTTCACGATGAAATCTTTAGCTCCTGCTTGGATAGCATCAATAACCATTGCTTGCTGGCCCATCGCAGAACACATAATGACCTTTGCATTAGGGTTAATTTGTTTAATTTCTTTTAATGCAGTTATCCCGTCCATTTCTGGCATGGTAATATCCATCGTTACTAGATCTGGCTGTGTTTCCCGGTATTTCTCAACAGCTTGAACTCCATCAGCTGCCTCACCGACGATTTCAAATCCATTTTTCGACAATATATCTTTAATCATCATTCTCATAAACGCCGCATCATCAACGATTAAAATTCTGTGTCCCATTAGTAGTACCCCCAAATTTATTTATCTAAGTTTTTTAAGCGATCTGTCTGACTGACAATATCGGTAACACGTACGCCAAAGTTCTCATCAATTACGACCACTTCACCTGTGGCGATCAGGCGGTTATTTACTAATATATCGACTGGTTCTCCAGCCAGCTTATCCAGTTCAATAATTGATCCGGATGACAACTCTAGAATTTCTTTAACGGAACGCTGCGTCCTTCCAAGCTCTACTGTTACATTCAGCGGGATATCGAGCAGCATATTGAGATTACTAGCTTCATTACGCTCCATTTGATAGGGCTGAAAACTCGAAAAACTTGCCGGTTGTACATTAATTGGCTCACTTGCTGCGTTGTGTGAAGAACCAAAATGCTGCGGCTGTTCTGGGCGCTGTTGATCCCTTGTCTGGGTTTGAACACTATTCTGCATGGAATAAGCAGACTCATTCATCAGCTGATTTTGTTTTTGCTCTCTCTCTCTTTGGGTATCTATTGCTGGTTCCTTTGAGCCAGCAGGTTCTGTATGGTACTGGCTGCTGGTAGAATCATTTGATTCGACAGGAGGATTGGGATTAAGTAATTCATTAACCAAGCTCTGTGCAAAATCATACGGAAGCAGCTGCATTATATTAGAATCAATCAGCTCACCGACCTTCAGGCGAAATGATATTTTCACAAATAAATGATCGTTTGGAATGGACCCTTCTCCTTTACCATGTTCAAAATCAAGCAGATCAACACTTGGCGGAGAAATATCTACTTTCTTATTAAAAATCGTGGACATTGAGGTCGCAGCTGAACCCATCATTTGATTCATTGCTTCTTGAACAGCACTTAACTGGATTTCACCAAGTCCATCCGTTGTATTAGTACCTGTTCCTCCCAACATTAAGTCAGCAATAATTGCCGCATCACTTTGCTTAATTACAAGCAAATTAATACCTGAGAAACCCATTGTATAACTAACTTGTATCGCCACGTAGGGCTGTGGAAATTCATCCGCTATTTTTGTTCTTTCTACTAGAGTTACATTAGGTGTCGTAATTTCGACCTTTTGATTTAATAAAGTCGACAAAGCTGTAGCTGAGCTCCCAAAAGAAATATTGCCTATTTCACCAAGGGTATCTTGTTCCATTAAGGATAAGTAACTATCGATTAACTGTGTCTCACTATTTTCTAAATCGTCAGTACCTCGTAAAAGAGCATCTATTTCATCCTGTGAAAGCATGTCTTCACTCATCATCTTCGTCTCCTCCTTTCACAGTATCAATAATCTGGATAGCTAGTTTTTTTCCAACCTTACCTGGCTGGCCAATATATTTTGGAACCTCGCCTACTTTTATGGTAAGAGGCCGATCGATTCCCTGTTTCAATTCAATTACATCCCCCACTGCAAGTTGTAAAAAATCCTGAATCGATATCTCAGTAACACCGAGTTCAGCAGATAATGGCAATGATGCATTTCTAATTCGTTTCTCCAAGGTTAGACTTTCTTCTGGAAGTCGTTCCTTTTTAGAAGAGGCGAGCCAATAATGCGCTGACAGTCTTGGCATGATTGGTTCTAGGACAACATGAGGAATACAAATATTAATCATTCCACTTGTTTCACCAATTTGCGAGTTCATTGAAATGACAATAACCGTTTCATTGGGTGAGACCATTTGGACAAATTGTGGATTAACCTCAAATTCCGTTAAGACCGGTTCGATATCGGTTAAGGTAGCCCATGCCTCTTGTAGATTTTCAAATCCTTTTTCGAAAAGATTTGACATAATTTTCGTTTCAATTTCAGTTAAATTTTCAACCTTATTTGTACTGACACCTCTACCGCCAAGCACGCGATCCATCATGGCATAGGCAATATGAGGGTTAATCTCCATTACAATGCGTCCATCCAACGGTGGTACCTCGTAGACATTAAGAATCGTCATTTTAGGTATCGATCGGATAAATTCCTCATACGGAATTTGATCGACAGAAGCAACTGAAATTTGAACATATGTACGTAATTGAGCGGAAAAATAAGTTGTTAGTAATCTTGCAAAATTTTCATGTAATCTCGTTAAGCTTCTTATTTGATCCTTTGAAAAGCGTAAAGCCCTTTTAAAATCATATGACTTGACCTTTTTAACGGTATCTTCTTTTTTTAGTTCTTCTGCATCCATTTCTCCAGTAGAAATGGCAGAGAGCAAGGCATCAATCTCCGATTGCGATAATACTTCACTTGACAACAACGTCACCTCCAAAACTTATCTAGATTTCTGTAATTTATTGCAGGATTGAGGAGGTTATATATACTTGTTCGACCTTTCCATCTTGCATCAAGTGACTAATTTTCTCTTTTAATGTTAACTGGAATTTTTCTTTTCCGTTTTTCCCAGTAAGATCTTCTGCTTTCATTTCAGAAAGTTCAGTAATAATGATATTGTTCACCTGAAAATTTCTTTGTTCTAGTTCTTTTTTCGCTTTTTTGCTGTCAGTTTGAATAGTAAAGGCCATTCTAATGAAATCTCCGCTTGCAAGATTCGTTGTGACTTCAGGAATTTCAACCGACGCTTCCACGATTTCTTCAATAGAAGGAGCTTTCTCAGCCGATCCTTCTCCAGTATTCCTGTCAATGATCACAACAGCGACTATTCCAACAAGCGTAATGGATACGAGAATAATTAATAAAATCATAAGTAGTTTATTTTTCATGTTGTTCCCCCGAAATATCACGTAATCCTAGTACATTAACAGAACGATAAAAGTCGGTTATCAATTGGACGACTACTGTTTCTGCCTCACTCACGACAATTTTCTTACCGCTCGTAAACGTTATTGTCGTATCAGGAAGAGATTCGATTGTTTCAATGTACAAGGCATTTATAGAAAAACTCTTTCCATTTAATCGTGTCACATTAATTATGATTTATAGGAGCTCTAGGGTAACTAGAGCTCCTCCCTCCCTTACCTTATCGTTTTAAGTTTACTAGTTCTTGTAAAATTTCATCAGAAGTTGTGATAATTCGAGAATTGGCTTGAAAACCACGTTGAGCAACAATCATGTCGGTAAACTCTTCAGATAAATCGACATTGGACATCTCTAGAGAGCCACTAGTAATCGTGCCATGACCTGCACTACCAGCAATATCCTTTTTCGCTGCACCAGAATTACTCGATACTTCGAATATGTTATCCCCAGACTTGGTTAGACCTGAAGAATTATTAAATGTAGCCACAGCTAGTTGTTGTATTGGTAGTTTAGCACTCCCGTCTGCACCAATGATGTTGATTTCTCCTAGTTTCCCTATAGTAAAGCTTTGTGCATCACTAGGGATCGTGATTTCATTGTTATCTTTATCTTTTACCTTTAATCCTTCTGAATTGACCAGTTTACCATTCTGATCCAAATAAAAGTTTCCTGCGCGGGTATAATATTCTTTCGTTCCATCACTTACGACAAAATAACCATCTCCATTTACTGAAAGATCTAATGAACGGTTAGTCGTTTGTTGACTTGAATTTGTATGAATCGTATCAATGGTCGATAATTTCGATCCAAGCCCCACCTGCATCGCATTTGTACCACCACGAGTAGTTGAACCTGCGCTTGCACCTGCAACGGTCTGATTCATTAAATCACCGAAGGTCACCCGGCTTTTCTTAAATCCGTATGTGTTAACATTGGCAATGTTATTACCGATTACATCTAATTTTGTCTGGAAGTTTTTCATTCCGCTGATTCCTGAATACATTGAACGAAGCATATAAGTGCTCCCCTTTCTTTTATGGCTGCTTCAATCATTCCACAGCCTCGGCCCCCTTTTCAGGTCCAGCCTACAGATCCAATAGGATCGTTCCGTTTATATTGGTGAAAATCTGGGATGATGCTTCATCCCGTCCCATGGCAGTAATGACGGTGTTGTTTTTAGCACTAATGACTAGTGCGGCATTTTGTGTTATGACCAGAGAATCTGTTACACCCATTTTCTTTGCTTCTCTAACTTTATCTTCAATCTTAGACCAAGTTAATTGATCTATTTCTATATTTCTTTGTGTCAGTCGTTTTTGCGCATGTTTACTGACTGAAAGTGCACTGCTCTTAGTATCGACAGCGGACTGTAAATGCTTAGCAAATCCTTGTTGAGCCTGTTGCTTTACCGATGTTTTTGGAGGCAGCAGAATCGGATTGCTGGATAATGGTCTGAAAACAGTTTTCTCCATATATCCTCCTATTTACGCTTTGGCAATCTTCGTAATTTGATTGGATGTAATTTTCGTATCTGATCCATCCTCCAGAATTAATTGGGCTTTTCCATCTTTCATCTGAACTGCCTTAACTATTGCTGATGTTTCTTCATTTTGATCATTTAAATAAGAAATTAACTTTCCAATTAGTTCACTTGCAGACATTAAACTGCCAGTAGAACTAGTTTGCTTGACTTCCGATATATTACCCGGCTCAAGTGATGTTCCATCTTCTAGAATAAAGTTAACACTGTCCCCTTTGAATTGAATGGACGAAATTACACCCGTTCCTTCTTGTATAATCGGCTCACTGCCTTCACTTTCAATAATGTTATGCCAAGTAACTTCTTTACCAACGAATTGGTTATAGGATATTAGAGAATTTTGCTGCTGCAGTGATACAAACTTATCTAATGTAGTGCTTATATTCGAAACCTGTTCAAGGGAAGAAAAAGTCGCCATTTGGGAAATAAACTGCGTATCGTCCATTGGACTTGTCGGATCCTGATTTTGCAGTTGTGTCATCAATAACTTAAGAAAATCATCTTTACCTAAGTTATCTCCTTTTACTTCTCGTTGTGCAGTTTGATAGGTAGATAGTAAATAAGATGTATCGATAGCCATAATTATCTCCCTTCTTAAATCTCATAGTTTACAAGCGCTTCTGCAAAACGATGAGTAAATTCATTTTGTGTTTCTTCACTATCTTCTTTTGGCTGCTCCTTTGATTGCTGTCTCTGCTGTTGAGATTCAGTATCTCTTGGAGTAAATCGTTCTTGAAAAGAAGTAGTTTGTGTTATATCAATTTTGTCAACCTGTATTCCTTGAGCTGCAAAAGATTGCTTTAATGCTTGAAGCTGTGTTTCGAGCATCTCTTTGCCTTTTGAAGTAGTAGCCATAATTCTTGCTGTTAATCCTGTATCTTTTTGAATGATTTCAATACGCAGAGCACCGAGATGTTCTGGGTTCAACTTAATCAACAGCTTTTGCATTCCGTTTGTTCCAGTGAAACTCGCTTTATTCATAATTTTCTCGAACTGTTTAATAAATTGCTCCTGATCGATTGGCTGACCATTTTTTTCTGTTGTTAACATATATTGCTCAAGCTTGGACATTTGAA
>NZ_AJTN02000189.1 GCF_000305495.1 Peribacillus psychrosaccharolyticus ATCC 23296
AGTGATAGATCCAGGATCATCTAAGGGGAGAATCAACATGAGTTAGGGAAGAATAAAACCAAGTTAGGGCAGAATCACCGTCCGTTTGGGAAGAATAAACTTCAGTTCGGGCAGAATGGTAGAAGTGGATCCCGCTAGCAGTCTAATTGTGAAGCAAAGCTGAAGCAGGTCTTTCCCAGAATGAGTCATCAAAAGAAAAAATCTTCAAAACCAAATGAAAAAGAGAAAGATACTCTATTTTTAAAGGCCAAACCAGAAAAATTTAATGAGCCGAATCGGCAGAATGGTAGTAGTGGACCCGTTATAGCAAAGCTGAAGCATGTCAGAGAAAGATATACAAAAAAAGCTGCCCATATCTTAAGGGCAGCCGTGATCTGTTAATTGGAATAGGTTTCTATTTCATCTGTGGTGGTCGTGTTCGGAAGATTCATGTGAGACTGTAGTGTTTGCTTAACTTCTTCGACGGACGTTTCGTCTAACTGATAGTAGTAGGTTCCGTTCATTGTGTTATCTGTACCTTCAAGTTTGACGGATTCAATATCTAGACCTTTGTCGGTTGTTACGTATTCAATGAATGATTTCATTTCACTGAATTTAAGGTTTGTGGTCATGTTGTCTCCAATAGCTTCAATTACATCTGTATATTTTGATACGGCACTGACTGAAGTTCCCTTGGCAACAATTGCTTTGAGAATTTCTTGTTGGCGTTCTCCGCGCTGGATATCACTATCCTGCTTACGAGTACGTGCAATGGCTAAGGCTTCTTCGCCATCAAGCGTTTGAAGGCCAGGTTCTAAGTGAATCGCACCCTTTTTATCGTTAGAATCCATTTCATTAATTTCGTAAGGGACATTTACGTCAACGCCATCTAATGCATCGACGACATCAATAAAGGCGTTAAAGTTCATTCTGACATAATAATCAACTGGGACATCTAATAGGTGTTCAACTGTTTCAATTGTTGACTTTGGTCCACCGAAGGCATGTGCTGAGTTAATTTTTGATGTTGTATCACGTGAAGGAATATACACATTCGAGTCACGTGGAATACTAACGAGCTTTATTGATTTCTGTTTTTTATTGAAAGTAGCCAGCATCAAAGCATCTGAACGGGAATTACCTTGGTAATTTCGTTCACTGCTGTCATCGACACCGATAAACAATATTGATATATTGTCTGCCATGGGATTAACGGCACCGTCTCGTTTAGAGGATGTACCAACTGATTCATAAGATGCATCAAATATATTTTGAGCTTTCGTATATAAAACGGCTGCATACGAAGAGGCTGCTAAAACTAGAATTAACACTGGAATGAAAAATAGAAGAGCTTTTCTTCGTTTTTTCCTTCTAGTTTTCTTCACTTTATATACACGTCTTGTAGTAGACATTGCTTCTTCTCCTTTAAAAGTCATTCTATAGAATGTCATTTTCATAGTATAAGAATATAAGTAGTTTAATATTTCGGCTGTGGGGTAAAAATTATACCGAATTACATTCTACCTTGATTTATTCAATGAGTAAAATAAATCTTTCTTTTTTTGATGGAAGTTTACTGGTAAAGACACTAAAGATAGGAATATAGGAAGAGGGAAGCGATTAAGCCTTACTTTGTTCTAGATATTGAGTGCCCGTTTCTGATAGCTCTGCTTGTCCATTAGTCAATTCAGTAATCCAGTTAGAAAATTCTTCAATTAGACTTTCTTTTACAAAAATAAGAATGGAAACTTTTTCAAGATATTGAATGTCTTTAATGAGATACATTGATGCACGTAATTCATTTTCAAGCTTACCTAGCCAATGATACTCGATTTGAACGTTCATCACTTTCGTAAGTGTACGTTCAACGATGCCGGCAGCGTTAATTCCTTCAGATGCTGATCGGCTATATGCACGAATTAGCCCGCCTGCACCGAGTTTAATTCCTCCAAAATAGCGTGTGACAACAACAGTCGTATCCTTCAATCCTTTTTTGCGAATCACCTCAAGAATCGGGACACCTGCTGTGCCGCTTGGCTCGCCATCGTCAAGGGCTTTCTGGATCTGGTCACGTTCGCCGATTAAGTAGGCCGAACAATTATGTGTGGCATCTTTATGGAGCTTTTTAATCGAGGCGATAAATGCTTGAGCCTCTTCTTCCGTCTCAGTACGTGAAATATGAGCAATAAATCGTGATTTATCAATGATAATTTCATGATTGGCTGTTCCCTTTACTGTTAAATACTCAGAGAGCATCCTTTGTCACCCTTCCGTTCAGTTTGTTTCATCTAGTATAAGGCTTGGGGATTACTCGAGCAAATCAATTTTGATATTCAGACCATTCGTAATCAAACCGTAAGATTATGTATTGGTATCTTAACATAATGTTCATTTTCCCATGATATAATGGAAGAATTCCTATATATATTGACTTAGTTACATATGCTTAAAAGAATATTTTCTGTAAAAATCAATCAATTTTTTTCGACATATGGCTTCAGTTACTTGGAAAACCCAGTAATACCAAGGGTTTAGATGGATGTTAAATTTAAAATAATTATCTTTATCGTCTAATTATGATTTATCCTTCGATTTGCTTGTTTTATACATAATGCATTAGGATAATAGAATAGACTAGAACTTTCTAGTATGATTAAAAATAGGAAGATTCTATTCGATTACAAGAAAATTCGACAAACAGCGCTTTTGTAAATAGCTGAACAATATTTTAGTTAATTGATGTAATGTACGTTCTTTTGATACAATTCAGATAGTAAGTGTGTAAATTGTAATGGTTGAATATTGGAAATGACAAGAACTGATCAAGTAGACAGGATGAGACATTTCTAATGATGAAAAGGAATGAAATAAGTGTACATAAACCGACATATAAAAACTGATGCAGTGAAAATTGTTGGTGCAGGTGGAGGGGTCTCTATGTCCATGAAAAAAGTCGATGTTAAAGCATTGGACATGATATTAGAAACCATGATTAGCACTGTGGGAAGCAGTAAAGATGAGATTTTTGAAATTGAAGAACAATGCCGAAAAGATTATGAATCGATGGCAAAAGAGCTAGAGCAAATTCGCGTCAGAGTTGGAGATGTGATTGAAGAAAGTGACATCTTGGATACAAAAGCCAGATTTGCTAGAAAGCGTTTGTCTGAAGTGAGTATGCACTTTGATAAGTTTTCTGAAGAACAAGTTCGTGATGCCTATGAACGAGCCCACAAACTACAAGTAGATCTCCAAATGACTCGTCAGTTAGAAAGGCAGCTTCGTGATCGGCGTGATGATCTTGAGAGAAGACTAAAAAGTCTATTGCAAACGATCGACCGTGCAGCTCATCTTGTTTCTCAAACTACTGTTGTCTTAAATTACTTAACGAGCGATTTGAAATTTGTTGGTGAGGCACTTGAAGATGCTAGAAGAAAACAAGATTTCGGTTTAAAAATTATCGAGGCACAAGAAGAAGAACGAAAAAAGCTTTCGCGTGAAATTCATGATGGTCCAGCCCAAATGCTTGCTAACGTGATGATGCGTTCGGATCTGATTGATCGGATATACCGAGAACGCAGTGGTGAAGAAGCGTTAGCAGAGATTCGTAATCTAAAAGTAATGGTACGAAACGCGCTTTATGAGGTTCGCCGAATTATTTATGATTTAAGACCGATGGCGCTGGATGATTTAGGATTGATTCCAACCCTCAGAAAATATCTGCAAACAACCGAAGATTATAATACGGGTGTTCGTTTAAGTTTTATCAACATTGGCGAAGATAAACGCTTACCATCTGACATGGAGGTCGCTTTCTTCCGATTAGTTCAAGAATCGATTCAGAATGCGCTTAAACATGCAAAACCGCAAAATATTCAAGTCAAACTTTCGATCGCTGCTGAGCTCGTAATGGTTATGATAAAGGATGACGGAATCGGTTTTGATTCTTCGATTCAAAAAGAGGGATCATTTGGATTAATGGGTATGCGTGAACGAGTTGAACTGCTCGAAGGAGAGCTAACGATTGATTCACATCCTGGTGTAGGCACACTTGTGTGTATCCAGGTTCCATATAAAAAAGAAAACTAAAAATAGAAGTACCAAGGAAACAAAGGGGGCGTCACATTTGAAAACAAATATTATTATAATTGACGATCATCAACTTTTTCGTGAAGGTGTAAAACGCATTTTAGATTTTGAAGCGTCATTTGACGTAGTAGCAGAGGGCGATGACGGCAGTGAAGCAATGAGCCTAGTTGAAGCCCATCATCCAGATGTAGTGATCATGGATATTAATATGCCGCGGATCAACGGAGTCGAGGCAACTCGTCTTTTAATTGAACGCTACCCAGATACAAAAGTCATCATTCTTTCCATTCACGATGATGAAAACTATGTAACACATGCACTGAAAACAGGTGCGCAAGGCTATCTATTGAAAGAAATGGATGCAGATGCGTTAGTAGATGCAGTTAAAGTGGTTGCAGACGGCGGCTCTTACTTGCATCCTAAGGTAACACATAATCTGGTACAAGAATATCGCAGACTGGCAATGGAAGAACATTCAGGGAACGAGCGTTATGCACCTGAAATTAGAAAGCCGTTGCATCTGCTTACGCGCCGTGAATGTGAAGTGCTTCAGCTTTTAGCTGATGGTAAAAGTAACCGCGGCATTGGTGAAACACTGTTCATAAGTGAAAAAACAGTTAAAAACCATGTGAGTAACATCCTTCAAAAAATGAATGTAAATGACCGGACTCAAGCTGTTGTTCTTGCAATCAAAAATGGCTGGGTTGAAGTGAAATAATAGACTGATAGAGGTGGCCTTTCCATGTGGGAAGGCACTTTTTTTTGCTTAATAAGGAGAGTATTTCCACAAACTTATTAATGCAATTGGGAATATTTTCAGCTATGATAGAAGTCAGCCCATTTTTGGGAAATAGAAATCGGGAATGAGGATGGTAGACGTTTATGAAAACGGCAATTGTTACGGATAGTACTGCATATATTCCTAAGGATATTAGAGAACGATTAAACATACATATGGTCCCGCTTAACGTTATCATCGGCAAAGAGGCTTATCGAGAAGAAGTTGATATTACGGCAGATGAATTTTATGAAGAAGTGAAAAAAGTAGAGAAGCTTCCAACGACTTCACAGCCTTCCACCGGTCAATTTATCGAGAGATTTGAAGAACTGAAACAGGACTATGACGCCATCATCAGCATTCACCTCTCAAGTGGAATCAGCGGTACCTACCAAGGGGCGATTACAGCAGGAGAATTGGTGGACGGGATAGACGTTTATGCATATGATTCAGAACTGAGTTGTCGTGTTCAAGGCTTCTATGTACTTGAAGCCGCTCAAATGGCTTTGGACGGAAAAGAGCCAGAAGTGATTATCGAACGCATGAATGAGATCAAAAAATCGTTAAATGCCTTTTTCATGGCAGATGATCTAAGTCATCTACAGCGAGGCGGTCGTTTGAGTGCGGCTGCGGCCCTGATTGGCAGTGTACTTCAAATCAAACCGCTGCTTCACTTCAAAGACAAAGTGATTGTCCCTTTTGAAAAGATTCGCACGCGAAAAAAAGCGATGAAACGTATTGCTGATCTGCTTGGTGAAGCGATAAAAGAAGATAATGGCGATTACAAAGCGGTTATCATTCACGCTAAGCGCGAAACAGAGGCGATTGAATGGAAAGCCGAATTACAGGTTCAGTACCCAGAAGTAGAATTCGACATCAGCTACTTCGGTCCTGTTATCGGCACCCACCTAGGCGAAGGCTCCATGGGCATGGGCTGGTATAAAGTAAGCTAACTAACTGTACGTCCCGCTGAAAGTAGGCGGGACGTTTTTGCGTTTTATGGGGGTGTGTACACAAACTGGCCTTCTTTCTCTAGTGCGATTAAGAGTAAAAAGCCAGCTGCCATAAGATACTCCATTTTGGTTTGACCATATCCGCGGCTGTTTTGACGTTCCGCACATCTAAATGGCAGTTTCGCACACAAAAATGAGCTGAAGCGCACATGAAAACACCAAAAGCGCTCCAACTGAGGACGAAGCTAGGTCAAAACAAGGGAATCACAGTTCAAAGTAACGCAGAGTCGACCCCATTCCCTCATAAAACGTTGGCGGCCAGGGGGTTCAATCCAGAAAGTGTATCATTCTCTAGTAAAATTGGGAGTCTAAAACCAGATGCTTTTTAGATACTCCATTTGGGCAAGCCCATCCCCGCAGCTGTTTTGACGTTCCGCACATCTAAATGGAAGTTTCGCACACGAATTGGCCTGAAGCGCACAAAAAATCCCAAAAGCGCTCCAACTAAGGACGAAGCCTTCTCTAAACAAGGGAATCCCAGTTCAAAGTAACGCCAAGATGACTCCATTCCCGTGATAAAACGTGAGCTGCAAGAGGTTTTGTCCAGAAAGTGTATCAATTCTCTCCATTAAATTTGGATTCTAAATATAAATGCTATAAGATACACTATTTTAGGTAAGACCCTTCCCATAGCCGTCCAATAAGCGCTCCAACTGAGGATGAAGCCTGACGAAATTAAGCAACCCATTTAAAATAATCCCAAGATTAAGATTCCCGCCATCCAAGAAGGATTTCCTAA
Source organism: Peribacillus psychrosaccharolyticus ATCC 23296 (assembly GCF_000305495.1). Taxonomy (GTDB): domain Bacteria; phylum Bacillota; class Bacilli; order Bacillales; family DSM-1321; genus Peribacillus; species Peribacillus psychrosaccharolyticus. The sequence goes on from NZ_AJTN02000189.1 coordinate 6,596, forward strand.
TTTACCGTCGAATAGCTAGGGTAGAAAAGGAGGTAATATATGAGCAGTATCCTCGAAATTTCTTCTACTGAACATTCCCCGTTTTCCTTCAGCAAGGATCTCCACGATCATTTATCCGGACGCTCGTTATTGGCCTTGGAAATTCCGTTTGAGACTGCATTATTAACTGAACATCTTCAACAGGGGTTTGTAACAGCAAAGCCTGGCGTGGTACATGATAAAAGCAAGTGGCTGTGCGGCCGCTGCGGTTCCACTGATCAACGGCTTTTTGCGTCATTTCCCTGCAGTTTGTGCGACTCGGATTGTACCTATTGTCGAGCGTGTATCATGATGGGACGGGTTAGTGAGTGTGCAAAGCTGTATACCTGGAGCGGGCCAGAATGGGTCTATCCTATTCCAGAGAAAGTCATGGCTTGGGAAGGGACCTTATCTGAAGGTCAGCAAACGGCATCAGACCAGGTGGTCACTTCAATTGCAGCTAATGCTGAGCTACTGGTTTGGGCTGTCTGCGGTGCCGGGAAAACAGAGGTGCTTTTTCGTGGCATAGAAAGTGCACTAACCATGGGAAAACGAATCTGCATCGCCACACCGCGTACGGATGTCGTTCTTGAATTGGCGCCAAGGTTAAAAGCTGCGTTTCCTCATATAGATGTGGCCGCTCTTTATGGCGGGAGTGAGGAACGACATAAGCAATCGCCTCTGGTTGTCTCCACCACACACCAACTATTCCGCTTCGAACGTGCCTTTGATGTCATCATTATTGATGAAGTTGATGCTTTCCCTTATTCCGCAGACGCCTCGCTTCAATATGCTGTCAGTAAAGCAAAGAAAGCCAAATCCTCAACCATTTATCTAACAGCCACTCCTTCAAAAAAGATGCAGCACGACTACAGAAGCGGCAAGCTTTCTGCGGTGAAAATTCCGGCCCGCTTTCACCGTCGACCCATCCCGGTTCCTGAATTAAAATGGGGCGGCAATTGGCAGAAGCAGCTGCAGCAGGGAAAACTTCACCCTGAGTTGAAGCGCTGGACGCTGCAGCGGCTCCAACAAAACATCCCTATTTTACTCTTCTTTCCGAGCATCGCTGTCATGGACAGCTGCTTACCACTTTTTCAACAACTGCATCCACACCTTCAGTCCGTCTATTCTGCTGATCCGAACAGGAAGGAAAAGGTGATGGCACTCCGTCATGGAGAATTTCCAGGGTTACTGACCACGACCATCCTTGAGCGGGGTGTCACCATCCATAGGCTTGAGGTGGCGATCATTGGGGCAGAGCATGATGTCTTTTCTGAAAGTGGGCTCGTTCAGATTGCCGGCCGCGTTGGCCGCAGCAAGGACCATTACCGCGGTAACGTGACTTTTTTTCATTACGGAAAAAGCAAGGATATGGTTGAGGCTGTTTCTCATATCAAACGGATGAACGAAGAAGCGCATAAGCGGGGGCTGCTGGATGTTCTCTAATCAACTATGCCTGCTTTGTAATGAAGAAATGCGTCAGGAGTTATCTTGGAAAAGTGTCTTTTTAAAAGTGACTGAAAAAGTTTGTTGTGAAACATGTAACACTAAATTTGAACGTATTACCGGTGACAGATGTCGAACCTGTTCAAGAACTTTAGCTGATTCGCAGGATTCTGTGTGTTATGACTGCATCCGCTGGGAGCATGATTCAACCTGGAGCGGCTGTCTTAGCAGTAACCATTCTCTATTTATCTATAATGACTTTCTCAAAGAAATCATCGCGAAATATAAATACCGTGGTGACTATGCGATTGCTGGTGCCTTTGCGCCGTATCTGAAGCAATACTTGGCTGAGCTGGAATTTGACTGTCTCGTCCCGATTCCACTTAGTGCGGAAAGGCTAAGGGAACGGGGGTTTAATCAGGCGAAAGGGCTGGCGCAAATGGCCGGCTATTCATGTCAGGAGCTTTTAATGCGGACACATTCTGAAAAGCAGTCGAAAAAGTCGCGTCATGAACGCATCCATGCGCAACAAGTCTTTCAATTGTGTTCGGAAGAAGTCCAGGGAAAGCAGATTTTATTACTAGATGACATTTATACAACTGGTTCCACGCTTAGGCAAGCCGCGAAGGTTTTAAAGCTTGCTGGTGCGGAAGAGATAAAGTCGCTGACGCTGGCAAGATGAAAAATTCTTGATTCTTCGACTTTACATTTATTCGTAACGTTCGATATAGAGGGTGTAGCACTATTTTGTACGAAGAGGTGAATCATCATGGGAATAGATAACTGCCCGAAATGTAATGCTCTTTTTAATAAAACAACGTTTCGTCTGGTGTGTGATACCTGTTTTAGAGAAGAAGAAGCTCAATTTGAAAAGGTATATCAATTTATCCGTAAACGCGTTAATCGGACGGCTACGATGGCGCAAGTTGTCGAGGCTACTGAAGTAGATGAGGACTTGATTATCAGGTACGTGAAGTCAGGAAAGCTACGTTTGGCGCAATTTCCTAATTTGGGAATCCCATGCGAGCAATGCGGCCAGCCGATTAACGAAGGTAGATTGTGCAAAAAATGCACCGAAAATTTTAGTAAGGAACTTCAAACGTTTGAAAAAGAAGAAGAACGCCGTCTGGAAATGACCGAAAATAGTACAAAATCGACATACTATACTAAGAATATAAAAAAACAGCAGGAATAGGCTTCCTGCTGTTTTTTTATGGGTATAGGACAATGGATATAGATATGCAAAATGAAATGAGTTTTATCCTGTTTAATCGAGGACTGATGGATAGGGAAAAGTAACTGTTTTTAATAAATAACAATTCCTTTTACTGGTAAATATAGTAGGCAAAATTGAAAAAATCATCAATAACCCATACCTGTCGGGCGTGTAGGTCACTAAGAATAAAGTCCTATTTTCGACAAAAGTGTGAAAAAGTTGTCAACAAAAAAATGTGTTGTTTTCATTGAAAAAATAAAATGATGGCCGATACTAGTAATAGAGAGTTAACAAATCGGCTGAAGGAGAGGGTTACGAAATGAAAATAAATCCAATAGGTACTTCAGGGGTAAACCCTTACAATCGACAAGTCAACAAAGTAGAAACAATAAAAACAAATGCTCTGCCAAAAGACAAGGTGGAAATTTCAGCATCAGCTAAGGAAATGCAGCAAGTATCACAGATCTCTGCTCAACGCCAAAGCAAGTTAGATGAACTGAAAAGCCAAATTGAAAATGGTACATATAAGTTGAACGCAAGTGACACAGCGAAAAGCATTTTAGATTTTTACTCAAATAAATAAGACGTAACAAACGGACGGACTTGACCTGACAAGGAACAGCCGTCCGTACGTTTGTAAACGATATAGCAGGAGAGGGATCGCATGTCAGCAATATATCGCTCATTGGAGAAGCTGCTTACGCTTCATCAGAGCTTAAACAGTCTCGCAAGGAAAAAAAGAGAACTCATTACCGAAAATGATACGGATGCTCTTAGTAAACTGTTGATTGATGAACAAAAGCACCTAAAGGCCATAGAGCAGAGTGAAAAAGAGCGTGCGAGTGCCGTCAAAGATTTTCTCACAAGTAAGAACATGGCTAATGAAACGGCCACGTTGACAGAGCTTATTGACTTGGCTGATGATTCAGAGCGTAAACAGCTTGAGACAGTAAAGGACAAACTGCTGCTCGAAGTGAAAAGTCTGAGGGAAGAGAATCAGCTTAACCAGCAATTAATCTATCAATCTCTGCAGTTTGTCAATGTTTCGCTTGATATGTTCAGGCCGGCACAGCAGGATTTCAATTATGATAAGCCCGTACCGCAGCCATCCAACCGGGGCTCGCGTAGTATGTTTGATTCAAAAGCATAAATTACATGAAACGGAGGCCTGAACATGATATCAAGTTTTATGGGATTAGAAACAGCAAAACGGGCGATGTCGACCGCGCAAAGTGCACTTTATACAACGGGACAAAACGTCGCGAATGCGAATACCCCTGGATATACACGTCAACGAGTTAATTTATCACAAACTACCTCTTTCCCGGGTGTTGGGATGAATAATCCAATGATCCCTGGCCAAATTGGAACAGGTGTACAAGCTGATTCCGTTCAACGTATCAGAGAAAGCTTTCTTGATGCTCAATACCGCGGTCAGAATCATAAGATTGGCTATTATGGATCCATGAGTGAATCACTGGGTAAAATTGAAGGGATTATGGACGAATCAGGAAGCAGCGGTCTTCAAGGCGTGCTGTCGAAGTTTTGGAATTCCTTGCAGGACTTAACCAGCAATACGGATAATTCAGGAGCAAGAGAGGTGGCTGCTGCAAGCGGGCAGACTGTTGCAGATACGTTGAATTATTACTATAATTCGCTTACCTCTGTTCAAGCTGATAGTAAGGATCAAATTACAGTTACAGCTGAGCAAATCAATACACTGGTTGGTAACATTGAAAAGTTAAACAAAGAAATATCCAGCATTGAGCCGCATGGCTATCTGCCAAATGATTTATATGATCAGCGAGATCTGCTGGTAGATGAGTTGTCGGGATTAATTAATATCAAGGTGACAAAAGTGCAGCCAGAAAACTACGGAATCGCCAAGGACTTTGCTGAGGGCCTCTATAATATAGAAGTCATTGCCAATGACGGAAAATCCTATACACCTCCAATTACACTGGTTGGTGCGGATAAAACAGGAATGCTTGGAACGACAAAGGTTGAAGTGACCTATGAAAAAGATAAAGATCCAGCTATGGTGACTGGCGTGAAATTTGGTGCTCAAGAAATCTCAGAATATAAGTTTTCTGGACAACTTGCTGGTCTGATAGAGAGCCATGGTTATACCAGCATGGTTGATGGAGTAGCTACCGTTCAAGGAATCTATCCAGATATGCTGAAGAACTTGAATAATATGACTGAGGCCTTTGCAAATGAGTTTAATAGGATTCATGCTGCAGGTTATGCCTTGGGAGAAACGACAGTATCAGGTGAGAACTTTTTTACCTTTGAAGCTGGAAACGCGGCTAAAACAATTGCTGTCAAAAAAGAAATTTTAGATAAACCGTCACTTATTGCAGCCGGGAAATCTGGAGCATCTGGAGATAATCAAAATGCAAAAGATTTGGCAGATTTAAAGTCAAAGAACTTTAGTGAGTATAATTACTACAAGGACAAAACTTTACCTGAAGGGTTGACAGGCAGTCTTGATTCCTTTTATGCAGGTGTTATTGGCAAACTCGGGGTTGTCTCACAGGGTGCACAAAAAGATTTATCAAATTCAATCACCCTTGCTGAATCGGTTGAAAAGAATCGTCAGTCAGTCAGCGCGGTGTCACTGGATGAAGAAATGACAGATATGATTAAATTCCAACAATCCTACAATGCGGCAGCACGCATGGTTACCATGGTAGATGAAATGCTCGATAAAATAATTAACGGACTGGGTACAGGCGGACGATAAGGAGTGAATAGATATGCGGGTAACACAATCCATGCTTTCTAATAACATGGTCAACAATCTTAGTAAAAGCTATGAACGACTAGCCAAGCTGCAAGATCAAATTAACACCCAGAAAAAATACACCAAGCCGTCGGATGATCCAGTTGCCGCAATGCTCGGCATGGGATACCGGACGGAATTAAATCAAATTGAGCAATATAGCCGTAATATTGGTGAAGCGACTAACTGGGTAGATACAACTGATTCAACACTATCTGAAGGGATTTCTGCCCTGCAGCGCGCTCGTGAATTAACTGTCCAAGCAAGCACCGGCACTCTCACAGCCGAGCAACGGAAGACAATTTCGGAAGAATTGGTTCAAATTAAAGAACATTTAAAGGACCTCGGAGACACCCAGCTTGGCGGGAAGTATATTTTTAATGGAAGTAATACGAATGTAAAGCCGTCTGAAAGTGGCGTATATGGGGAAGGCGAAATTAAGCTAGAGGTATTCTCAGGTATTTCCATTCAGGTGAATACCAATGGACAAGCCCTTTTTGGGGACACGCTTGGCGACGATGGTAGTATGCAGAAGACGATTGATGCCTTGAATAATAATGAAGATACCATCGACGAAAGACTTAAGGATTTAGACGAAACGATTGATCTATTTCTCTCGGTACAAGCTCAGGTAGGCGCCCGTCAGAACCGCGTGGACCTGATGAGTGATCGTTTGAAGCAGCAAGAAGTCTTTGCGACGGAAATCCTGTCGAAAAACGAAGACATTGATATTGAAAAAGCAATCCTTAATCTTACCACACAGGAAAGCCTTCATAACGCTGCCCTTAGTGTCGGTGCGAAAATTATCCAACCATCACTGTTGGACTTTTTACGATGAGCTACTCCTTTTAGGATAGCTCTTTTTTAAAAGGAGGAAGGTCGTATGCAGATTCCGCAAATCCGAATGGAATCAACCTTTATCAAGCTCGGCTTAGATATTGAAAAACCGAATCAGCAGATAGAACAACCTCAGGCCATCCAAATGATCGAACAGCCACAGGCGATTGTCCAAATGGAGATCACCCCAGGCCGGTTAACGATTGACCAGACGAAAGCCCGAGAAGATGTCGATCTAAAAAGTGTCTTCCGAAGAACAGAAGATGCAGCTCAAAGTGGCTATCAAGACTGGATGGCAGGCCTTGCAAGAAGAGCGCAGCAAGGAACACAGCTAAGAAGCATCCAATATAAAGGCAACACCATTGCCAATCAAGCGAAAGCAAACAGTGAACGAGAAGTAAAGCAATTCAACATTGGCTGGGTACCGTCGCCGTTTAGTGTCAAGACGGATTACCAGCCTTCGCAACTGCATATTGATGTTCAGGTACAAAAGCCGAATATCCAGGTCCAAACGCAAAAGCCAATACATGAATACACACCAGGGAAAGTCACTCCAGAGGTGTTAGAGAAAAACCAATTAGAAATTGATTTTGTAAATGTATAGAATGGTAATTAATTGTTTTTAGAGAATATTCTTCCCATAATAGAGAGGAGCAGCAGAAAGATGAGCTCGCTCCTTTTATTATTTTCAAAACTACTATATGAAATGAGTTGACTATATGAACATTCAAACGAAATTCCATGGTGATACTGAGATATCGAATGAAGTTATATACACATTTGAAAACGGCATGCCTGGATTCCTTGATGAAACACAATTCGTGATCCTACCTTTAGAAGATACATCATTACTAGTATTACAATCGGTAACAACGCTAGAGGTAGCCTTTATTATCACAAGTCCATTCGAAGTATTTCCTGACTATAATGTCAAACTTACTGATGAAGTGCTGACATCGCTGCAGATTGAAGCTGAGGAAGAAGTTTTAGTCTATACCATTCTAACGGTTAGAGAACCGTTTGCTAAAACCACGGCTAACTTGCAGGCTCCAATCGTTATAAACAACAAGAAGAGAATAGCCAAGCAATACATCACTAATGACACCAGTTTCTCCATGCGCCAACCACTGATCCCTAATCAGGAGGCGAAATAAATGCTAGTACTGACAAGAAAGTTAAACGAATCAATCATGATTGGCGACAATATCGAAATCACGGTTCTCGCCGTTGATGGTGAACAAATCAAACTAGGCATCAACGCGCCCAAGCAGGTAGAAATCCACCGCAAAGAAATCTACCTCGCCATTCAGCAAGAAAATAGTGACGCATTGAAATCTGAATCTACTATTCTTACAAGTCTCAGTGAATATTTTAAGAAAAAAAATCAATAAACTTCAATAAACTGCTAAATAAACAATCAACTCCTCCGATACTACTTATGTAGCGTTGAATCAAGTATAGGCGGCCGACTTACACATGACGCAACGCTGCAAACCAAATAAACCACATGGACGTGGGATATAAAACTCAAGGAGGAAACAAAAATGATTATCAATCACAATATAGCAGCTCTTAACACACATCGTCAGTTAGGTAGTGCTACAAATGCACAATCTAAATCAATGGAGAAACTAGCTTCAGGTCTTCGTATCAATAAAGCTGGAGACGATGCAGCAGGTTTAGCAATCTCCGAAAAAATGCGTGGGCAAATTCGTGGTTTAGATCAGGCTTCTCGAAACTCACAAGATGGTATCTCTTTAATTCAAACAGCTGAAGGTGCATTGAATGAAACTCACGATATTCTTCAACGCATGCGTGAACTGTCAAACCAATCGGCAAATGGAACTGCAACTGATGCTGACCGTACATCTATGCAAGATGAGTTAAACCAATTAACTTCTGAAATTAACCGTATTGGTAATACAACGGAGTTTAATACACAAAAACTATTAAACGGTGGTATTGGTTCTAATGACGGAGCTAAAATAACACAAGCTGCTAGTGCAAAAATCGAACTAGGAGCTGTTACTGGTGGTACTCTAGCAGCTGGTACATTCATTAAAGTTGACGGCAAGACATTCGATTTAGGTGGACTTGTTACTACAGGTAAAGATGCTGCTACAGCAACACAACTCGGAAACGTTACTTCAGGTGGTACTAAATTGTCTGATTTAGTAGATATCACAGTTGGTACTACTGGTCTAGGATTTGAAGCTAAATCAGAAGGTAGTAATAGTGTAATTGAATTTAGCCAATCTGTAGAAGCAGGAATTGGTTTAGGGGCTACACAAGCAGCAACTGTTGGTTCACCTACAACTATGGAAAGAGCTGGTATCGAAGCTGCAGCTAAACTAACTGCTTCTGATAGGACAATTGCTGCAAATTCTACTTTTAAAATTACTGTAGGTTCAGAAAGTGCAGTGGAAGTTGATCTTGGACCTAATGCTAAAACATATGACACACAAAACACAGATGTAAATGTAGCTAAAGCTGCTACTGAAGATTTAGTGAAAGATTTAAATGCAGCTCTTCAAAAAGCTGGATTATCTGATAAAGTGACTGCTTCTATATCTAAAGATGATAAACTACAATTTATATCTGAAACAGGTAAAGATATTTCATTAATAGACGGAACTGGTACTCCATTAAATTCTTCTTTTGGTATTACTGTTGCAACTGATAAAATCAAAAACGTTCAACAAGTAGTAGGACCTGGTGCTGAAGGATCTGGATTCTCTACTAAATTCCAAATCGGTGCCAATACAGGCCAAAGTATGTCTTTAACTGTTAGTGATATGCGTTCAGCTGCTATTGGTATTACCGGGAATGCTGGTCAAGCTGGGTTTACTGCTTCTAACTCAGTGACAAATGGTACGAATGATATCAAGGCAGAAGCTGCTTTGAATATCTCAACAAAAGAAAATGCTTCAAAATCTATTGATGTAATTGACAAAGCTATCGCTTCTGTGTCTGCAGAACGGGGTAAGCTAGGTGCTGTTCAAAATCGTTTAGAACACACTATCAATAACTTAGGTACATCTGCTGAAAACTTAACTGCTGCTGAGTCTCGTATTCGTGACGTAGACATGGCTAAAGAAATGATGAACCAAACGAAGAACTCAATTCTTTCACAAGCGGCTCAAGCTATGTTGGCCCAAGCTAACCAACAGCCACAAGGCGTACTTCAATTACTTCGTTAAAATTATTTAAAGATTAAAAGGGAGTGGTTAGCCACTCCCTTTTAATTTGTATTGATTTCTTGTTTAATTCAATAAGTGTCTATCAAAAGGAGAATAATATGCTATTATCCCTATGTGTAATTACAAAAAATGAAGAAAAAAACATTAAGAAATGCTTGGAGTCTGTCAATGGAATTCTTTTCGAGAAAATAGTTGTGGACACAGGTTCTACTGATAGAACGGTTGAATTAGCCAAGAATTCGGGAGCGAAGGTTTATGATTTTAAATGGATTGATGATTTTTCTGCTGCGAGAAATTATGCTATTTCCAAGGCTAAAGGAGATTGGATACTATTTTTAGATGCTGATGAATATATAGAACCGGAGCAAAGTCTAGTTTTAAAAAATCTAGTTAGCATAGCAGATAATGAGAAAACAGAGTGCATTATTTCTAAATTAATAAACTACACACCCCATCCTGATAGGAAAATTATTCAAAGTGTAACAAATACAATTAGAGTATTTAAAAACCTTAAGAATATAAGATATGTAGGAGCAATTCATGAAGTGATTCAGTCTAATCAGAATAGACCCCTATACTCTCTAGATGCCTCTGAAAGCCTTACTGTTTACCATACAGGATACTCAAGGGAAGAAATAGAAAGAAAAGATAAAAGCAAACGTAATTTAAGTCTTTTATTTAAAGAGCTAGAAAGACGACCTAATAATTCAACAACCTATGTGTATATTGCTGAGTCTTTAATGTTAAATCAGAAATTTGAAGAAGCTGTTCCTTATTTAATCCAGGCAAAAGAGTTCATTAATAACAAGAATAAGACACTTTTATATAAAATATATTCAAATCTATTATCTTGCATGTGTAGACCCACCTATGATTTAGAGACACTTAAAAAGGATACAATGACGCAGTTGTGTTTGATAGAGATTGTCCAGATTTCGACTACTATATGGGGATAAAACTCTATCAATTAGGCAAATATGATCAGGCTATAGATTATATTGAAATCAGTTTAAGCAAATTTAGTAGTTATGATTATAATTTTGAGTCACTTGCTTT
>NZ_AJTN02000188.1 GCF_000305495.1 Peribacillus psychrosaccharolyticus ATCC 23296
GGTTTTGAGTCAACGAGTAATGTTAGGGCAGGGAAGTTATTTGGTATTCCTGTTTCAGGCACGCATTCCCATGCTATGATTCAGACATATAAAGACGAATACACAGCGTTTCATAAATATGCCAGTACGCATAAGGACTGCGTGTTTCTTGTGGATACTTATGATACACTGCGGTCGGGAATTCCAAATGCCATTCGGGTTGCGAAGGAACTGGGCGATAAGATTAATTTTATTGGAGTTCGCCTTGATAGTGGAGACCTTGCTTATTTATCAAAAATTGCACGAGAGATGCTGGATAAGGCCGGCTTTACTCATGCAAAAGTAATTGCTTCAAATGACCTTGATGAGTACACGATTATCAACTTGAAACAACAGGGTGCCCGTATTGATGTATGGGGAATTGGTACGAAGCTTATTACTGCCTATGATCAGCCTGCACTCGGCGCCGTTTATAAAATGGTTTCAATTGAAGATGAAAAAGGGAATATGATTGATACCATCAAAATTTCTTCAAACCCAGAAAAGGTCAGTACACCAGGATTAAAAAGGGTATACCGCATTATAAATAAGATGAACGGACATTCAGAGGGTGATTACATTGCGATGGAAGATGAGTCGCCGCAGGATGAAGAGAAATTACGCCTGTTCCATCCGGTTCATACTTTTTTAAGTAAGTTTGTCACAGATTACGAAGCAGTTGATCTGCATGAAGATATCTATCGATCAGGAAAACGTATCTATCAACTTCCTGCAATCGAAGAAATCAGGGAATTTGCCAGCCGTAATTTAGAGCTGTTATGGCCAGAATATTTGAGAACCTTAAATCCTGAAGAATATCCGGTCGATTTAAGCCAAAAATGCTGGGATACGAAAATGCGAAATATTGATGAAGTTAAGTTGAATGTAGAACGAGCACTTTTAAAGATATAGAAGTGTTACTAATACAGAAAAGAGGTTTTAGTATGCGTCCATTACAAAAAGAAATCGTAACAAAGCTGTTAGTACAGCCAACCATTGATCCCAAAGCGGAATTCAGAAAAAGTGTGGACTTTTTAAAAGACTATTTAAAGAAATATTCTTTTCTTAAAAGCCTAATTCTGGGCATATCTGGGGGTCAAGATTCGACACTAGCAGGATATATGGCTCAAACGGCTGTTAATGAATTAAATGAAGAAACTGGCGGCGACTATCAGTTTATTGCTGTAAGCTTGCCTTACGGAGTTCAAGCTGATGAAGCAGACCGTGCATTAGCACTTGAGTTTATACAGCCATCTAAAACAGTGACGGTTAATATTAAGCCAAGTGTAGATGCTTCTGTAAATGCGGTTGAAGAAGCAACAGGAGAACAAATGTCGCATTTCCTCAAAGGAAATGTGAAAGCGCGTGAACGGATGAAGGTCCAATATGATTTAGCTGGTTTGTATCATGGGGTGGTATTAGGGACAGATCATGCAGCAGAAGCCATTACTGGATTTTTCACGAAACATGGTGATGGAGCGGCAGACTTGATTCCATTATATCGCTTAAATAAAAGACAAGGCCGGGCTATTTTAAAATACCTTCAAGCTCCTGAAAGGTTGTATACAAAGATTCCTACAGCTGACCTTGAGGACGATAAGCCTCTTGTTCCCGATGAAGTCGCACTCGGCGTTTCATATGAAGACATCGACAATTATCTTGAAGGCAAAGATATACGTACAGAAGCAGCCGAAACTATTGAAGGCTGGTATACGAAGACTGAACATAAACGTAATGAAGCAATCTCTGTTTTAGATTCATGGTGGAAGTAAATAAACTAGTCCTGAAGATCTCTAGGGAAGAGAGGATCTTCAGGACTTTTCTTTATTCTTTTACGGTAGGGTGTAACGATTTAATTTGATTTAGGGCGGATGGATTATCTATTGACGTCAAGTCGCCCGTGTCTTTTTGAAGAAAGGCCGCTTTAATAACTCGACGTAGTATTTTTCCATTTTTTGTTTTTGGCAGTTCGGATACTTGATAAATCATCGAAGGCAGTAAAGCTTTCCCAAGCTGCCTTTCAATCCTCTTCAATAATTCTAGTTTTAGTTCAGGCGATAACAATAATTTGTTCTGTAATACGACAAAACAAACAGCAGTTTCACCCTTAACTGAATCAGGAACACCGATTGTGGCGGATTCAAGAACGTCTTCGTGCGCAGCCAAAATGGATTCAAGTTCTGATGGGCCTAGACGCTTTCCAGCTACATTCAAAATATCATCAGAACGGCCTGTAATCGTCCAAAAACCATGTTCATCAATAATCGCCCAATCTCCATGTACCCAGGTATCTGGCCATCGGCTCCAATAAGTATCTTCATATCGCTCGTTTTCATTCCAGAATCCGTTCGTCATCCCAACCCAGGGTTTGCCTATCACTAATTCACCAACCTGACTGATGACTGACTCTGCTTGTTCATTATATACATGTGCATCCATGCCAGGGAGCGGGGAGTTAAACGTAATGGGAGAAATTGGTTTCACTAATACGTTTCCAAGGATACCTCCGGAAATTTCAGTGCCTCCAGAATAGTTGACGATGGGAATTCTGTTTTTACCAATCGTTTCAAATAACCACATCCAAGGTTCGAGATTCCATGGTTCACCTGAAGACCCAATTACTCTAAGATTTTCTAAATTAAACGAATCAGCAGAACTGCTGCCATACTTCATTAAGCTTCGAACAAGAGTTGGCGAAATACCCAGATGTGTAACAGAGTGGTCAGCTGTAATGTTCCAAATACGATCGGCATTAGGGTAATCAGGCGTTCCCTCGAATAACAGAATGGCCGAACCATTAACCAATCCTCCAAAAATTAGAAATGGCCCCATCATCCAGCCCATATCCGTATACCAAAAAAGCGTGTCGCCAGGTTTAACATCCATACAGATTCCAGCGTCAAAAGCTGCCTTAATCGGGAAACCTGCGTGTGTATGAACCGCTCCTTTAGGCTTTCCCGTGGTACCAGAGGTATAAATAAGCATAAGAGGATCGTTACCATATGTATCAACTGTTTTGGAAGGGCTTACATTTTTGCGTATATCGCTCCATTCTAAATCACGTCCCTTTGTCCAAGGTATCTCTTGACCTGTTCGACGAATCACGAATACTTTTTCGATAGTCGGGGAGAGGGAAACAGCTCGGTCACATTCTTTTTTCATATTAACGACTTTACCACGTCTGAAAAATCCGTCAGCGGTAATCAAAAATTTTGCCTGTGAAGCATCTATTCTAGCCGCAACGGCTTCCGCGCCATACCCAGAAAATGCAGGCGAAAAAATAGCCCCAATTTTTGCAATAGCTAGTATGGCTGTGACTGTCTCAGGGAGCATAGGTAAATAAATGGTGACGACATCCCCGCGCTTAACGCCTGTTGCTAAAAGACCAGCTGCAGTCTGTTCAACTTCATTCATTAGTTCCTCAAAGGTAAATGTCTGTTCACTCCCATCATCACCTACCCAAATTACAGCTTTATTCCCTTTTGTTTGCTCGTTCTTTGCCCATTTCTCTACTGAATTTGTATAAATATTCATTTTTCCGCCGGTAAACCACCTAGGGTATTTTACTCCATTTGTTAGATCGAGTGTTTTTTGATAGGGGGTATCCCAAAGTATTCCAAGCTCTTTAACCGCTTCATCCCAGAACCATGATGTATCAACAATTGATTTTTGAAAAAATTCATCGTAATTCGTCAATCCAGTTTTGTTCATCCATTGATATAATCTTGTTTGTTGTAGATAGTCTTCTTTTGGAAACCATACTGCTTCATTGCCGGACATGAGTATCCTCCTTTAATTTCTGAAAATTCTTTTCGTTCTGATAATTACATTATATAATAGATGGAAATGCAATGGTAATAAAAGCGATGTGGAAAAACCTAATAAAGGAGCTTTAATGAATAAATATATTCTATTTCTTGACTTGTTATTTTATCTCGCATTGCCGCTGCTTATTTGGAATTATGGAAGAGTATATATGGGTGATTATACGGCTATTCTTGTATCTTCTTCAGTTGGAATCCTCTACAGTATTTACCGTTTTTATACAATGAAAAAAGTAAGCTTTACTGGGATGTATATTTTGACATCGCTGCTTATTAAAATTTTTATTGAGTTTTTTGCAGGATCAGCGTTGCAGCTTCTCTGGAATCATATTTACTATGATTTCGCAACTGCGTTATTTTTTTTAGTTACAATCGGTATAAAAAAACCTGCCTCTTTATATCTCACACTTGATATTGTTGAATTACAAGGGAATGATCGGGCCCTGATGAAAGATTTATTTTATAGTGGAAGAATCTTAAGAGTCTTTAACTTAATTACCCTCGTTTTTTGCTTTCGTGAACTAGTGCTAGCTGTTACAAGAATAATCCTAATCGGCCGGTTCGGGGTAGACGCCTATGATGAAGGCATTATTTATCAGCAAGTCATCAGTTGGATTTTTACCATTATTGCGGGGGTGGGGTTTATTTATGTTTATAAACTTCTTGGTCCTGAGATTAGAAAGACCCCCCCAGGAGAAAATTCGAAGTGAAGAAACTAAAACAGCCTATCCATAACGAATAGATTCGATACGGATAAGCTCTTTATTTAATAGGCAATTCGATATAAAAAGTCGTACCGTGTTGATTGCTTTTTGCAGTCAGCAAACCAGAGTGGTTTTCAATAATTTTCTTTGAAACGGATAATCCAAGACCAGTACCGTAGTCTTTAGTGGAGAAAAACGGTTCAAAAATGTTTGCGAAAACCTCTGGACTAATGCCTGATCCATTATCAGCAAAAATAACCTGCAGATAATTTTCTTCTTCTTGAACCTGTATCGTGATTTTTAATTTCTCAATATTTTTTGCTTGGATTGAGTTTTGCATAAGGTTCATGAATACCTGTAAGAGTTCTTCACGATCACCCATAAAGAACAGATTATCAATGTTTGGGTTAATTTCCAATTGTAAGTCGACGTTATAAAGCGTGGCCTGAGTCTGAAGAAAAGTAATTAAATAATCGTTAAGAAAATAACCGGCATTCATCCATTCCATATTTGTCTGCGCTGGTTTTGCAATCGCCAAAAAGTCCGTAATAATTTTATTAGCACGATCGATTTCAGGAATTAATAACTCGGAAAATAAATTGGCTACCTTTGGCTCAACCTTGCTTTGAAGCAATTGTAAATACCCTCTAACAGTGGTAAGCGGATTACGGATTTCATGAGCAATTCCGGCTGCAATTCTCCCAGCTACCGCTTGTTTTTCGGCTTCCTTTATTGATTTTAGGAAGTAAAATACACCAATTACCCGATTAATCGACCCATCTGAATTGTGAATGAGTTTAGTATTCACTTTATAATAATTTCGATCGAGAACTTCTCTATCAATAATTTCCTGATTCGTGCGCAGTGACTCAAGAATAATGATTTTCTCATCAGGAATTTTGATTAAATCTCTTATATGCCGACCAACCATGCTGCCTTTTGCTTCACCATGATCAACAGCCGCCTGATCATTACAGAAAGTCATAATCCCGTCACTATCCAGAAAAACGATATGATACGGAATTAAATTTAAAATGGGGGCTACGAATACTTCAATTTCCTTAAAAGGGATAATCTCAGGCATAATATTGAGCTTATTGCATTCAATTTCAGTACTTGCTTCGATGCTCAAGGGGTGACCATCCACTTTATTAATCGTATATCCGTCTTTATGCTGAAACGTAAAACTCATCGGGAGGTCAGTAAGAAGCTCCTGCAGCATCTGATTTTCTTTTTTCAATTGTTCCAACTCATAATAGTCCATGTTATTTTTCATTTGTATCTGTACACCTCTACGCTAAAAATCCCCTGTATCATCTATATCGCGAATGTTTATAATTTATTGGGGTATTTTCCTTAATTTTCTCTGACATTCTTCTATATTACTAGAAAACGAGAAAAATAAACAATAAAATACAAAATTCTTCCTTTAGCGAGAATTTCATCAAGGGGTCTATATAAAACATTTTTTTAAAATGAGTGTTATAATAAAAGAACAATGGAATATTTTAGAAATACCTTTCAACTTTTAGAGTCAAGACCAATAGGTCTATATGTCTCCTATTTCGAAAAAGGTGTTTTTTTTTACAAGAGGAACATGGAAGGGAAAGTGGCATGAAAAAAACGGCGCTTATTTATTGTGAAAATCATTTTGGAACAATGGATGGAAAAACGGCAAATGGATTGATTAGAAGTTCAGGTAAATATCAAATTGTTGGTGTAATCGATCGTTCAAAAGCCGGAATGGATACGGGGGAAGTCCTTGAGGGAGTGAAAAATGGAATTCCGTTTTTCTCAACACTTGAGGATGCTGTAGGAAGTTTGACTAAAATACCGAACCAATTCATCTATGGTATGGCCCCATCCGAAGGATTTTTAAAAGAAAACGAAAGAAATATTGTATTAAAGGCAATGGAATATGGAATGAATATCGTTAACCCTCTTCATGAATTCTTCACAGCAGATGAAGAATTTGTAGATGCCTCTGTAAAGTATGGTGTTGAAATAGTCGATGTTAGAAAGCCGCCGTTGAAAAAAGATATGCATCTTTTTTCAGGAAGAATTTTAGCTATTGATACACCGGTTGTGGCAGTGCTCGGAACAGACAGTGCAGTAGGGAAAAGAACGACATCTGTGATTCTTGAGGCTGCCCTTTTGAAAATGGGCTTAAAGGTTGCTTTTGTAGCAACAGGACAAACAGGACTCATCCAAGGAGCAAAATATGGGGTGGCTATCGACGCTATACCATCGCAATTTATGACAGGTGAAATTGAAAACGAAGTTATGAAAGCGTGTACAAATGATCAACCTGACATTATTCTCATTGAAGGACAAGGAGCATTAAGTCATCCAGCTTATATAAGTTCATGTGGAATTATCAGGGGATCAAGACCAGGAGCAGTAATCATTCAGCATCCGCCAAAGCGAGAAAACTTAGGGGATTTTAGCTTTATGAAAATGCCAACCATAAAAAGTGAGATTGAACTGATTGAAAATTTTTCAAGCACAAAGATTATAGCTATTACGATTAACCATGAAAACATGTCAGATCAGGAAATTGCGGATGTAATTGTTGAATATGAGGATCAACTTAATCTTCCAACGACAGATGTTCTAAAATACGGATGTGATAAACTAATCGCCAGCATTTTTGAGACTTTTCCATTACTAAAGAATAAAGCAACGAAATTACTAGTCACGTGAACGATTCTATTGCACCAAGGATTGAAATTAACACAGTTAAAATTGGAATGAATGCAGAGGTTCTGCTCAAACTGTATAGATCTAAAGGGATTGACATCATGGGAGTGACCAAAGGTGTCTGTGGAGTTCCAGAAATTGCAAAGGTTTTAGTCGATAAGGGGATCCATCTTCTAGGGGACTCCAATGTAAAAAACCTTAAGAAAATGCGTGAAGCCAACATTAATGCAGAATTCTTTTTATTAAGAACGCCTGCATTAAGTGAAATCGATTCTGTCATTAAATATGCAGATATTAGCCTTAATACTGAACTCGCTATTATAAAAAGCCTTTCAGCTGAAGCAAAGAAGAAAAACGTTGTTCATAAAATCATCCTCATGATAGAGATGGGTGATTTGAGAGAAGGGATTATGTCCGAAAATCTTGACGAATTTATTGATGAAGTTCTGAAACTACCTAATATTAATCTGATTGGAATTGGAGCGAATTTTGCCTGCTTTGGAGGTGTGAAACCCACAAAAGATAAAATGGAGGAACTATCATCGTTGAGTCAAGAAATTGAAAAAAAGTTTTCTATATCACTCACTTATGTTTCAGGAGGAAACTCTGCTAATTATAGTTGGTTCAAGACCACTGAAAATATTGGACATATTAATAACTTACGAGTGGGAGAGTCCATCTTATTAGGTAAAGAAACGCTATACCGAATGAACATCCCTGGATTATTTACAGATGCCTTTACCTTTATTTCAGAAGTGATTGAATCAAAAATCAAACCTTCTGTTCCTTATGGAGAAATTGCCCAGAACACAGTAGGATTATCACCGCACTTTGAAGACCGAGGAACAATCAGAAGAGCGATTCTCGGAGTAGGGTTTCAGGATGTACAAGTGTCGGGTTTAACGCCTAAGGTAGATGTAGAGATTATTGGTTCAAGTAGTGATCATACAGTGGTAGATGCGAAGAAGATAGACTTACAAGTAGGAGATGAGATTGCCTTCTCGCTCAATTATGCAGCCCTTCTGTCAGTTATGAGCTCACCTAATGTTTCTAAACAGTATATTCATAGCCTTTGAATAGCTTAGGTTAATCTCAGCAAATAAATAAAGGGACCTCATTGTAATTGAAATGAGGTCCCTTCATTTATTCTTTTTTCAACATACTTCTTCCTTGCATAAGAATTTCTTTATTTCTGCTAATAATATCGGCATTTTCCGACTTAATATGATCAATAATAAGTTCGTTATCTTCCATATAGTCGAGTAATAGTTCAACAGCTTTTTCTGCTAATTGGTCTGTAGTTACATTTCGATCTTCAGCTAATCGAGAAAGCCTTTTGCTCAAATTAGATGGTATGGAAGCATTTATTGGTACTCGGTTTTCAGCACTCATATGTAAGCTCCTTTGACATTATTTATATAGTATATGTTGGAAAATAATATAAGTCAAAATAAGTAAAAAAAGAAGAAAAGTCAATAGGAGAATATGATCATTTAAGTGTAGAGATTTATTAATTCATTTCTTTATTTTTGTGTCGATAGCTGCAATTTTATCTATGTAGGTATTCTCCTTGAGTCATGTTATAGTTGTCAAAAATAACCATAAACGGAGGATGGATATTGAAAAAAGCCGCTTTTTTAGTATTGACACTGGTCTTATTAACATTTTCGTTTCAAGGGTATGCACAGGCAGCAAATGAACAAATCCTAAATAAAAGAAGTCAAATTCAGGAGACGATAAGTAAGGCTCCATCCGTCAAGTTGGCATTATTCAATCAATCTAAGTTGAAACAATCCTTGAACAGCGATGATGTTCGTTATGAAAAAGAACCTAATGACAGCTTTGGTACGGCTAATAATCATAATATAAAATATTATCTTGCCGGAACATTAGATTATAACGATATTGATATGTTTAGAGTGAAGATACCCAAAGATGGAAACTATGCTTTGGCAGGAGCAAATGCAGAAGATAGCCTGCTTGATTTGGGGTTTGGTTTAATCGATCCCACTACAGAAGAATTTATTGAGCCCTTTTGGTTACGATGAAGATGGTAAGGCGAAAGCGCTAGGCTATGCGCTAGAAGCGGGAACATATTATCTAGCAGCACTGGATTTAGTAAATGCCGGACTTGGGGAAGCATACATTCTCAAATTATCAAGTTTGGATGATTTAGATACAAAAGCTCCAGCTAGACCAAAAGTGAATAAGATTGATGACAATGATACACGGGTAACTGGAACAGCTGAAGCTAATTCATATATTTGGATACAAGCAGGGGAAGAGTGGATCAGTACAGAAGGTAAAACCAATTCACGTGGTAAGTTTTCTGTTAAAATACCACGACAAAAAGCAGGAACGTTTATTGCTGTTTGTGCCTTTGATCAGACCGGCAATCAAAGTAAATTCGCTGAACAGTGGGTAATTGATAAAACAGCACCAAAGACCTTAACTGTAAATAAAATCACTTCAAAAACGACGAATGTAACAGGTAAGACAGAAGCTAAAGCACGTGTACAAATTAAACAAGGGACAAAAATCCTCGGAAAAGCGACGGCTGACAAGAAAGGAAATTATAAGGTAAAAATCGCTAAACAGAAAAAAGGAAAAAAACTAACGATACAGGCTAGTGATAAAGCCAATAATACGAAAAAGATTTCAGTTACTATAAAATAACCTTTAAACGTACAAGAGCCTTCCTACAATAAAAATGTAGGAAGGCTCTTGTACAATTTTTACCTATGAAACCATCAAAAAAACAGACCATTTGAGGCCCGAGCTTATGTCTCTCAAAGGTTCTCTTAGGTTTGTTGTAGAAAATCTGCGGTGGAAATAACATTCGCATACATACCATTAAGTGCGCTGACAAATGCATAATGAACCTGTTCAGCTGGAACGACCTGATCTTGATAAGATATTTCTCGAGTCGCACATGCATCTTCAATAAGAGTAGTTTCATAGCCTAGATCCACTGCAGCTCTGACTGTCGCATCGATACACATATGTGTCATCATACCTACAACCACTAACTTGGTTATACGTTTTTCTTTTAATTTGCTTTCTAATTCAGTCTGTAAAAAGCTGTTAGCGAAATGTTTGATGATTATGCTTTCGTTTTCCAATGGTTGTACCGTTTTATGTATGTTAGCACCCTCTGTATCCGGAACGAAGAATCCTAATGATGGATCACCTGCGATATGCTGAACGTGAAAAATGTTACCATTGTTATTCTTTCTAAAATGTTCAAGCACTTTAGCAGCATTAACGGCTGCTTTTTCAGGATTGCTTAATTCCATTTTTCCATTTGGGAAATAGTCATTTTGAATATCTACAATAATTAGAGCTGTGCTCATAATTCTCCACCTCGTTTCATGTATTTTGTTACACTATAATTATAAGATAGATTTTTATCGATTAGTTGACGAAACACTTTTAGTTCAAAAAACTTCATGATGAAAGGAATTAAAAATGGAAATTGATAATATTGATTTTCAGGTTCTTCGGTTACTATCCGAAAATTCACGCTTTCAATAGAAAGAGTTAGGTGAACAAATTCATATGACGGGACAAGCAGTAGGAAATCGTATAAAAAAATGGAGGAAAGTGGTGTAATTAAAGCCTACTCTCTTATAGTTGATGAAATGAAATTAGGGCTTACTTATACAGCGTTTACCATTATATATATGAAAACTGCAAATCATGAATCGTTTATCCGATTAATAAATGCCCGAAATGAGGTAGTGGAAGCCCACCGAGTATCAGGGGAAGGCTGTTACCATTTAAAAATTAAAGTTAACTCGCAAGAACAATTGATTCTTTTTCTAGATAAAATTCTTGAGTATGGGAATTATAGTGTACATTTATCTATACAAGAGGTTAAACAACAAAATCCGATGACTGCTATTTGATTAAAGATTTCGGCTGCTCAAAATAAATAAAAAAATCCTCGCCTGTAAAAGGAGAGGATTTTCTGTTTATTAATAGGTGAGAAAATGAGTAGGGAAGGTATCTAAAGAAAAAGTAAAGTTTGTGAATCCCACCTTAATCTTATTCAACACTACCTTTTTTGCGTATTTTCTCCAGTACATCCTCGAGCTCATCAGGCTTTAGAAACTCAATGGGAGAGACGCTTTTCTCGAAAGAAACAGTGTCAGATTCAATGATGGTTACATATTTTCCATTTAGTTTGGCGATGTGTACGGCGTCGCCAAAGTCGGCGAGAAGTCCGTTCACCGCAATATGGCCCAGTTTTAATTTTAATGGTATTTCTGGTGTGTGTTCAATGATTTGAGCAGCCGCTTCAACAATTTCTGTGTGGGAGAAGTGTTCTTGAATCTCTCTCTTTTCACTGGCTGCCCAAACCTCCATGGCTTGATCGAGTTTTTGGCGTTCCTCGGTTTGCTCTGGGTAGATGGTATCGATTTGTTCGTATACCATTTCCATGACCTGATTTTTGACGATCTCAGGCATAGACTCCCCATATTCAACAAACTTTAAGAAGTCCTCAAAATAACGAGCATGAGACGATTGGTGAATCTTAATTTCTCCAGACTCTACAATTCCCTCTTCGGGCATGAATGGGTACTGAATGGATTTCATATTTTTGGTTGTAATCGCCATTTCGACATTGCGAATTAAAGTCTGTTCATCAGAAATAGAGGCAACTTTCGGTTCAAAATCACATTTTAATAAGAAGATAAAGTTTTCATCTAGATAGCTGCTTAGCTTTGCGGAGGCAACGAGAAAGACTCCGCCTCGAACAGCACTTGTATCAAGATAGGAAATGACAAACTGTTCATTTTCTTGATAAAACATATCCTTTGTATCTGCATTGCGGACGCGATTAAATAAATTATAGTTAGGATTTGAATCCAGTTCATGTCCTTCTTCAACAATAAAGTGACCGACTTTGGTTGGTACCTGTTCTGCTTTTGGGTGACGATCGACCTTACGTTTACTGATTTTCATCAGCTCACCATCTAGAAAACCTTTTAACGGACTGTTTTCATATTCCTCATGGTCAAGGGTTTGAAAATGCTTATAGCGTTTATCCGCCTGTTCTCCCTTACCATCTACTGTAACGACGTAAAAGGACAGGTATTGTATAGTAAAATCCATTTAATTCACCTTTTTTCTAAAAAGTAGCTCACACTAGTATAAAAAGGTTATTGAAATCCGTCAAACGAATTTAGCTGGAATGAAGTATTAAAGTGGAGGTGTTTTTATGAGAGTAATTGTTTTATCTGACACACATATACCAAAACGTGCAAAGGAGCTTCCATCTGAATTAGTCAGAGAATTAAAGCAGGCAGATATGATTATTCATGCAGGTGATTGGCAGACGATAGAAGTGCTGGATATGCTCAGGCCATACGGACCTATTGAAGGGGTGCACGGGAATGTGGATTCCGAACTCATTAAACAGCAGTTCCCTGAAAAGAAGTTACTTGAAATAGGAGGATTTAAAATTGGGATTGTTCATGGGCATGGACAAAAACAAACGACAGAAAAACGAGCCCTCGCTGCCTTTGCAGAGGAATCCTTAGATTTGCTCATTTTTGGTCATTCTCATATACCAGTAAAAAAACAGATAGACGAAATGTGGGTATTTAATCCGGGTTCGCCTACTGATAAGCGGAGACAGCCATTCTTTTCTTTTGGGATATTAGAACTCACAGATGCATTAGAAATTAATCATCTATATTTTAAATATCGTTTTTCCTAATTAAGGTAAAAAAAGTATTTTTTCTTATTAAAATGTAATTTTTATACTATTATTCTAGAATATTCTCCTTCAAATCTGTATACTAAAACAGTTACTCTGATTAAACCAATGGAAATAACCTGATGATTTTTTTTAGGCTATATCAAGGAGAGAAGTATCTATGAGAAATTTACTAACTAGACCTAAGTTAGAGCAAAGAAACTATGACCAATATGAAAAGGATGTTTATATTGATGTCGAAGGTCATCAGGATGTAAGTCAGCAAATCCACATGATTCATTTAACTACTAAGGATTTATGCATGATTCGTTCTCTGCAGTCTGTTATTGAAGAGCATCTAGAAGACAT
>NZ_AJTN02000187.1 GCF_000305495.1 Peribacillus psychrosaccharolyticus ATCC 23296
GGGAATCCCACTTTCATTCATCGTTCAAGCGGTTAAACGTCTCAACCACCTTTTCATGGTTCGTGCTCGTAACGCCCTCATAGCGAATTAACTTTTTAGATTCTAACAGAGATCCTTCCTGATGTAAAAAGGCTTGAAAGGCCAGTAAGCAAATAAATTGAATGATAATGAGCTTTATAAGCAGCCGCTCAATTGATTTCATCGAATCCCTCCACACGTTCATAGTACAAGTATGGAAAAATATCGACTAATTCATTCATCTTTTTTATCTTACTGTGCTAATTCCTTTTTCTTTCTCTCCAGCTGCTTTTCAAAAATAAACCTAAACAAGGTTTGTGTATCACTTTCCGTGTTATCTACAAATTGAACAGACAGCATCATTCTCCCGTCCTTTTCTTCAGAAAGCCGGATGACTTCACTTTTTAGTCGTAAGTAGTGTATCTCACCTGATTTAAAAGGTAACACAAGCCATATATAAACCTTAGAAGCTAAGTCAATTTGAGTATTTTTGGGAACGACTAACGCAGCTCCGCCAGCACTAATATCTTCTGTTAGTGTTGTAAATGGCGTAAATTCACGGTTTTCCGGATGAACCGCTGCATCCATCACTGTTCCTATCCTCACGAAATGTCTTCTCTGGATTTTAAGGAATCCATCCGTTGTCGGACATGACAATTGAACCATAGGAATATTTGCTTTTAACCTTCCCAGCACTTCTGACTCAAAAATATAAACAGCATTTTCTGAGTCAGTATACGTCACTTTTAATTGTGTACCATCCATTAAGAATGAGATTTTACCAGTTTCGATATTCACTGGATAATCAACGAACACACAGCCCTCATCATATTCCACAACCATACATTTATATTTTTCTTCGTGTTGGGCAAATTTAGGTTCCAGAATCAATGTTTCTCCAACTTTAATCATTCTCTTCACTTCCTGGATGTTATTTCTATTGTCAAATCTAGTATAAAGTACCCACTACTTAAGAAGTTAAATCCTGCCATTATTATTGCATGAAAACAGAAAAAGGAAAAGCACATTCCGTACCTTTCCCATACATTTTAGAGAATATTTTCATAAACTGGTTCTGGATTTTTTAATTTTTCTACCTTTTCTTCGTTCCCATTATCGGCGTTAATAAAGATTCGATACGTATCATTGTCGATTGTCCCTAAATATTCGTAGCAGAGTGTTTCTTTGCCTAAGTCATTAATAATTAACGCTTTTCTTTCTTCCATAATTGTCACTTTGTGATTAATCTTCTCTTTTGCATCTTCCATGCTTAAACGCGCCTTATTGATCTTTCTGTTCACATTATGCGTTTTCAAATAGTCAGCTGCTGAGAAACCAATCACGCCGCCGTCATCAAGGGCTACCTTAAGTGTTACAGAATCAGGGTAAATTCTGACTCCATCTACTACTGACACAAAATTGAAAAGACCGATATGATCATACTCCGAGCTTTCGTATAATTCAAATTGCTCAAAATCGTGATCCTTCAAGAATTTCTGTGCCTTTAAATTGGCATCGTTTAACGAAAGTTTTGACTCATTAATGTCACGATTATTAATCAACCAAATCGGAAAACCACCTTTTTTGGTAATATCCATATTTACTTCTGCTTTGGTCTCTTGATCGACTAAACTGACACTATAAAATCCGTAATTCGCACCTTTACCATTTTTTTCGATTTTGATTGCCGGATCTGCTGAAAATCCAGAATAGTGTTTAGCAATCTGAATGGCTTCTTCTTTAGTGATCTTCTTTCCTTTTAATTTTTGATAATTTTCATCTTCATATTTGGTACTTGAAAAGCTGGGATTAAGGGAGTTTTCAGGATAACCCGTTACCTTTTTCTCTACCGTCTTAAAACCGTCTATAATGGTATTGTCACTATTTTCTTTTTGTGAAGCGAGAGCCGTTTCCACATCCATCCAGCGTAAGTTATTTTTGATAACAAGATATTGAACCTTACGCAGTTCCTTTTGGATATCGCCAGCTTGGTTATATAACGTGGCCATTTTGGCATATTCATCATCATTCAACGGTTCTTTATCCAAATCTCTAACAGCTGTTTGGTAACTGAATGTTCCGATCTCCGATAAGAATTCCTCCGTTTTATTAAAGGGAAGAAGCGTAAGCGGCAGCTGACCAACGTCATGCTGGGCATCAGAGGTAATCCTCCATACATCCGTAAGTGCCGGACTAATCGATTTTTTTGAATTCATCGCCAATGTATTCCCAATTTTATCTTGAAGGAGATCCACATGGTAAGATAGGTCATGAAACGCACGCTGATAGGTATTCTCAGCATTAATCAGAATCGCATTTTTTTCTTTATGTTCTTGATAGCCCCAAAAAGAGGTTCCAGCAACAACAACTAATAAGCATACAATCACAATGTTTCTAATCAAGATCGTTCACCTCCTTATTTACAGAAAATATGTTTCCCAATTTTTTTATTTGCGGTCTTGTCCAAATCCATTTACTCGTTGCTGTATCCGGATTAAAATAATATTCCGCTTGTCCAGTTGGATCCATTCCATTCATCGCATCAATTACCGCATTTTTAGCTTGTTCATTCGGCGTCAGCCAGATTTGACCATCTGCAACGGCTGTAAAGGCCAGCGGTTCAAAGATCACTCCAGAAATGGTATTCGGGAAAGAAGGACTCTCCACACGATTTAAAATCACCGCAGCCACCGCTACCTGTCCTATATAAGGTTCTCCTCTAGATTCACCATATACTGCATTGGCCATTAGCTGGATATCATTTTGCGAATATCCTCCGGGCACACTTGCAGATTTAGTGGTCTCTGTTTTCTCTGTTTTCTCTGTTTTTGGTTTCGATTGAGTCTCACTTTGTTTAATTTGTTTATCCACATCAACGCCTGAATAATAGGTAAATTCATTGCCTTTATTAATCTGCTCATGGACGAATGCTTTATTAAAGTTGGATGCATTCGTCAATTTCTTTTTGGTTGATTCACCTGCTAATCCATCAATGGGAAGACCAAATGCTTCTTGAAAATTACGAAGTGCCCAATATGTACCCCACCCATAAGCACCGTCTATTTTCCCATGGTAATAACCAATATTCTGCAGCCTTGCCTGCAGTTCAATGACATCATCCCCCTTTGCTCCTCTTTGGATAATCTGATTCGAGAAAGCCTCTTTCGGTGCAGGAGCGGTAACCAAACAGATTGATACTACACATACAGAAAGCAGCCCTTTCCATTTTGACGAAATTCCTTTCATCAAAAAACACTCCCTTTTTTCTAAATAGATTGGATTTACACCTATTTTCTTCTTTAACACTATTTTTATCCCAGAAATTAAGCACTGCTAGCTTCTTCCACAAAAAAAAGAAACAGAATATTATCCTGTTTCTTTTCGTGAAAATAGTTTGCTTGTATGAACAACAGAATAATCCCGGGCTTTTTTTGCCTTTTTTAAAGCCAGCCACCAGAGAAAACCCATAAATGGTAAAATCCAATAGATCCAAAATTTTAACGTTAGAAGAATATAATCATACACACCATGAAGAATCACCGGCACAATTAGTGCCGAAAATAAGAATACACGCTTATGGGAATAAGAAAACTTCGCTTTTCCGATATAATACCCCATAATGACACCAAATAGAGCATGACTTGATACAGGCAGCATCGCTCTAGTTAAGGCATGTTCGACTCCATTAGCCACTAAATATAAAATATTTTCTAACGTAGCAAAACCTAGAGAAATTCCCGCTCCAAAAATGATCCCATCATAGGGTTCATCAAAATCAACATGAGGATAGATGATATACAGTAGAAAAAACCATTTCACAAATTCTTCAAGCAAGGATGCCTGCAGGAATGCTTGTGCAAACGGACCGTTAAGGACTTGTTCTACTTGAAAGATATATTGAAGGAACATTATCGGCAGGACTAGACACACACCATAAAGGAATGTTTTTAATACAGTTTTAAACGTTTCTTTCTCATAGTGATCTTTAAGATAAAAGTAGCTAAGCAAGGCCAAACCTGGAGCCGTGCCAGCTGACAAAATGACCAGCATAGGCTGACCCCTTTTCATTCTTTTTATTTAATCGTATCATGGAAACATGAAAAAGAAAAACGCCAATATCACCTTATTTTACCAAATAATAATGTGAAATACCTTTCCGGTTAACCAGATAGCAGGAGGAATGTACAATGACAAAGCGCATCTTAGTAATTCATACAGGCGGAACGATTTCAATGGAAGAAGATTCTGAGACAGGTGCTGTTGGACTGTCCATCGAAAATCCGATAAAAAAACACGCGGATGGATTTTTCGATGATGTTGATTTTTTAATTGAAGAACCTTTTAATCTTCCTTCTCCACATATTACGGCAAAAGAAATGCTGCACATAAAACAAATCATTGAAGACAGAATAAAGGATTCACATATTGAGGGAGTAGTTATTACTCATGGTACAGATACGTTAGAGGAAACAGCCTATTTCTTAGACCTGACCGTCGCTTCATCCATACCTATTGTGGTTACTGGTGCCATGCGCTCTAGCAATGAAATTGGGTCCGACGGGTTGTATAATTTTATCTCCTCAATTAGAGTAGCCACATGTAATGAGGCATCAGGAAAAGGTGTCTTAATCGTTTTGAATGATGAAATACATACAGCGGGAAATGCGACCAAAACACATACAAGTAATGTTTCAACCTTTCAAAGCCCGCAGTTTGGTCCGATCGGTATTGTAACAAGACGGAGTGTGATTTTTCACCACAATCCACTATATGAAGAAAAGTATCTCCTCGATACAGTAGCTAAGCGCGTGACCTTGCTTAAGGCTCATGCGGGAATGGATTCATCTCTCTTCTTCAGCTTAAAAGAGATGAAGATCGACGGCTTAGTTATTGAAGCGCTGGGGCAAGGTAATATGCCTCCTCAAACCATCCCAGGTATCAAAGCTCTCTTAGCTGCTAATATACCGGTGGTCATTGTTTCTCGCTGTTTTAACGGGATTGTTCAAGATACCTATGGATACGATGGCGGCGGTAAGCAATTAAAAGAGATTGGTGTGATTTTCTCGAACGGCTTGAATGGCCAAAAAGCTAGAATTAAATTATTAATCGCTTTACATATCACGACGAATCATCAGAAAATCCAGGAAATATTCGCTTTCTAAGATTTAAATATCTTTAAATACATATGACAAAAGCGGCGTATCCATTCCGGAACGCCGCTTTCTATTTTTATTTTGACAGATGGTCAGCAATTAATCCCCCATGAAAACGGCCATTTTCAATAAAAATGGAATTGGCATTGTTGCCGGCTGCAATCACACCCGCAATATAAATCCCTTTCACATTTGTCTCCATTGTTTCAGGATCATGCACAGGCGCACCATCTTCCCCATTAATCTCTACACCCATTTCCGATAAAAATCCGCAATCTGGATGATAGCCAATCATGGCAAACACATAATCATTTTTAATTTCCTTCGTTTTATCACCCACATGGTAACTCAAGCTGTCTTCCGTTATGCTGTCAACACAGGCTCCAAATTCCATGGTAATGGTCCCATTACGTACCAATGATTCAAATTCTGGCAGGATCCAAGGCTTAATACTTGGAGAATATTCTAATCCTCTGTAAAGAACCGTTACTCTCGCCCCGGACTTGATTAGTTCAAGCGCTGCGTCAATACTTGAATTCTTACCGCCGATTACAGCTACATCAGTATCAAAGAAAGGGTGACCCTCTTTAAAATAATGAGACACTTTCGCAAGGTTTTCACCTGGAATGTTCAAGTAATTCGGCTGACCGTAATAACCGGTAGCGACCACAATGGCTTCAGCTTGATATTCATCTTTTGATGTAATGACATGGAAATTATTTTCACCAAGTTTTTTCACTCTTTTTACTTCTTCAAAAGAGTTAACCCGTAAATTCTTCCGTTTTACGACTTCTCTGTAATAAGCAAGTGCTTGGCTGCGAACAGGTTTCCTGTTTTCCGTAATAAAAGCCACATCACCTATTTCTAATTTTTCACTCGTACTAAAAAATGTCTGGTGTGTTGGATAATGATAAATCGCATCAACAATATTCCCTTTTTCAAGAACAAGTGCTTGCCTGCCTATATCATTTACAGCTATGGCTGCAGCGAGTCCACAAGGACCTCCTCCAATAACGATTACACTTTCTTTTTTCATAATATGCGCTCCCTATCACGGTTTCCCGTATTTTTCATGCTGTTATAGTTAGTATGGGTTCCCGTCTAAAAAAAATCTCCTATCACTTAATGATAGGAGATTTTTTGCACCTATTCAACTAGTAAGGCTTGAGTGTTTATACCCAGCCGCGGAACCGCGAGGCCTCAGCCATCTTCCTGACACCGACCATATACGCTGCGAGACGCATATCTACACGGCGGGAATGGGCAAGCTCATAGACATTATTAAAAGACTTGACGAGGATTTTTTCTAATTTTTCTTCAACCTCTTCTTCACTCCAATAATACCCTTGATTATTTTGAACCCATTCGAAATAAGAAACGGTCACACCACCGGAAGAAGCTAGTACATCAGGAACAAGCAAAATTCCACGTTCTGTAAGGATTTGCGTTGCCTCGATCGTTGTTGGTCCATTTGCTGCTTCTACAACGATTTTCGCTTTGATATTATGAGCATTTTCTTCTGTAATTTGGTTCTCAATTGCAGCTGGAACAAGAATATCACATTCAAGTTCTAATAATTCTTTGTTCGTTATCGTATTTTTAAACAGCTTCGTTACCGTACCAAAGCTGTCGCGGCGATCAAGGAGATAATCGATATCAAGACCCTTTGGATCATATAAACCGCCGTATGCATCGGAAATACCTACAACGACCGCACCCGCGTCATGCATGAATTTAGCTAAGAAACTCCCTGCATTGCCAAACCCTTGAACAACTACACGTGCCCCTTTTACACTAATGCCCTTCTTCTTCGCTGCCTCATTAATACAGATTGTTACACCTTTTGCAGTAGCTGACTCCCTGCCATGGGATCCACCGAGTACAAGAGGTTTACCCGTAATGAAACCAGGAGAATTCGAACTATCAAGACGACTATACTCGTCCATCATCCAAGCCATAATTTGTGAATTAGTAAATACATCAGGTGCTGGGATATCTTTAGTCGGTCCAACAATTTGGCTGATTGCACGGACATACCCACGGCTTAGCTTTTCTAATTCACGGAATGACATATTGCGAGGATCACAGACAATTCCACCCTTCCCTCCGCCATATGGTAAGTCAACAATGCCGCATTTTAGACTCATCCAGATTGAAAGAGCTTTCACTTCACGTTCTGTTACATTAGGATGAAAACGGATTCCTCCCTTTGTAGGACCTACTGCATCATTATGCTGAGCGCGGTATCCTGTGAAGATCCTTACAGCACCATCATCCATTCTAACTGGAATTTTCACAGTTAACAGTCGTAAAGGCTCTTTTAAGAGCTCATAGACTTCCTCCGGATATCCAAGTTTGTCTAATGCTTTATGTATTACAGTTTGAGTCGACTTCAGCACATCATTTTTCTCCTGTTGGCTGTCATGGTCAGTACCTTTTTCGGCTACCATCTGTGTACCTCCTAAAAATCATCATTTAATAGGCTATCGGCCAGCTTTCATGACATAGTATACACCTTTGCCGATTATCTGAAAAGCCATAAAAAAATGAAATAGTCAAATTCCCCCAAACAATTGTAAACGTTACCAATTATTAAGAGTTTTTTATTCTCCTATTCATATCTTCCCGATAGCCCTCTCTTCTAAACTGGTTTAATCCCTAACTGTAATCTATTGAATTTTCAAAGTCCCGTGTCCTATTTGCGAAAATATCCGGTCAAGGTAGTGATAGCTTCTTTAGGAATCAAACATTTTCCATATTCATTAATTCTATACAAGGTAAGTGTAGATGCACGGCCATACTCAGCAGCTAAAGAACTTATCGCATCAAAAAAATTCTCTTGGATATCCTCCAGTAGTAAATAATATTGATCATCGTATAAATATAGGGAACTTACAGAAATCTCCTTTAGGCGTAAGCGATAGCAAAGCTGTATTACATCCTCGATGTCCTGAAAGAAAAAAAGTATATGTGGACAATCGTCCATTTTGACTTTTAGATTTAAATAGTCCTCTTCGTCTGTCAGTGTATCTTCTTCATCCTTTGTCACAATGATGACGAGACCTTGAGCCTGAAGTGAAATAATCTCAATGGCGATGGACCCGCTCATATCAAAGTCAAGCTCCTCACAAGCTTCCTCCACCATATCTTGAAAGAGCTTATGAACCTTTATAGAATTGCCTCTAATCTCTTCTTTAGTTACTCCTCGGTCGAAAAGATCATCAAACGTAAAAAAAATTTTAATTTTATTGTTGGATAATCGCTCAAGCCTCATAAAAAAATGCCCCCCGGGAAAACCTTCTTCATCCATACTATGAAGTCGGCCCCACGGGGTGCATATTTTATCTTTATCTATTTAACCACTTATTCCACTCAGTCGGCGTGTCTCCAACGAATAAATCCTCTTCGTACCCAGCAAATCCTGTTCCTCCCAGACCTATTTTAAGCTGGGGATATTTCTGTTTTATAAGAGGTAACATCTTCATTGTTTTTGTATAGCACGCTGGCATTGTACACGATAGAAATAGGTAGCCCGGATTGACAGCATCAAGGACTGTTTCTAGATCATTTTCAGCAATGCTCGGTCCCAAATAGATGGTCCCATAGCCTTTTCTCCTCAAGTAAAGCGTAAATATAAGTAGTCCTAATTCATGTTTTTCTTCTGGACCACATACCATTACTGCTTTTGGCATCATGGGATTTGAAGGCTGGGTGTGCATAATAAAACTAATTCGCGCCTGTAAAATGGAAGAAGCAAAGTGTTCATGTGCAGTGTTTATTTCACCGTTTTCCCACATATCTCCAATTTTAACAAGAGATGCGCCTAATATTTCAATAACAGCTATTTCTACTGTAAACATACTGAATACTTGATTGATTATACTATGTGCTTTATCCTCTTCAAAAGCCAAAAGAGCCTTAATCAGTTTTTCAGAATAATCTTTTGTCTGATTATCCGTAATGATTGATTCTTCTTCTACAGCTTCTGTGCTTCTCTCACGATCAAGTAAGGCGACTGCTTGACTAATCGTAAAGCCCTGCTTTGTTTTTTCAATTAATCCTTTTAAGGTTTGAATCTGTTTATCTGAATATAGACGATGCCCGGATTCATTTCTGTCTGGAGCGATAAATTGATACCGACGCTCCCATGCGCGCAGCGTACCCGACGGAATGCCTAGAATGGTTGATGCTGCTTTAATATTATATTTACCTTCATGCATGCGTACCTAATGCCTCCATTTAAAGGAATAGTCGATTTCTTAAAGTATAGGACATTAAATGTGGTCTGTAAAATTCGGGTATGTAAAAAACCGTTAAAGAGTGTGTACCTTAAGATTTGGAGGTCGACTATCCCCTTTTTTCAGGATCAGCAGATGGGTTTCAGGCTTAGCACCTAACCTAAGCGGCACACCACTTGTTCCATACCCATTACTCGTCAATAACAGTGTATCACCTTGTTTTTCGATACCTCCTGCTTTATATGGACCATACCCGAAAATTCTAATTTGTCCTCCATGAGTATGACCAGCTAATACCAGCTTAATCGATTGTTCCTCTTTTAAATAGTGGCGTATTTCAGGGTTATGACTGACCAATATCCGAAATACTTGTTCAGAATCCTCCACAGCCATCGTAAGTTTAGCCCGGTTATCACTCATATCATCGACACCCATTAATGAAAGACGATCTCCTTCGCTGGATTCAAAGCTAACCGCTGTATTATCTAGTATTTTTACGCCTTTCTCAAGCAGCATCGCATCTAATGCATGATAATCGCCTTCATAATCATTGTTCCCCCAAACAAAGTACAAGGGACCAATCTTCTTTAGCTTACTAATATTCTCTTCCACTTGTTTAAGAGATATCCCGCCTTCACGAAGATCTCCACCGATAATCACGATATCTGCTTTTCCAATCGTAAAGTTAATGATTCGATCAGCAATGGTTCTCCTATGTATATCAGATATAAAAAATATTTTCATTTCACCAAAGGATTCGGGGAAATCGGGGAAATACAACGTTTGTTGTAATACCCTATTTTGGTAAGCCTGCCTCCACATTATGAAAACAAGGATTACCGCTGCTCCCAGTACAGCTGCTAAACTATAGACTACCATCTTGCGCCAACCTTTCTCTTGTTGCTTTTTATCTGGATAAATACTACCATTTATCGCCAACATTGTATAGGCAGATATCACTCTAAAAAAAGAGCAAGGAGGCCGCATGCTGCCTGCCCCCTTGCCTCATTTATTCATCCTCTTGAATATCAAGAATACCGAACCCTGCATCTTCTAACTTTTTAATAAATTTTTCAGTGTTTGATTTTTTTTCAACTTTCATAACAATACGGCGTACAAGCTTGTCCGTTTCATCGAACGTAACGAGGGAGATGATATGCTCACGGTACTGATGAGCAATCTCAGACAGCCGCGCAATTCGGCCTTCTGTTTCGACCGTCGTGAACGCGATCCGAATCCCTGGTCTCAGCATACCGAAAGCACTTTTAAATTGCTCGACCACATCGCTTCTCGTCACAGCCCCAAGAAACTCGCCTTTTTCATCAACCACCGCCAAGATCGGGAAATCTTTCAAATCTATAAGTGTTCGTTCAAAAATTTCTTTTCCTGTTAAGAAACTTTCTTGATGTGTAGCAATATCAGCGGCGATGGTTTCATGTATGTATGTTTCCCTCGACGATTCTGATTCAAAATAGTGTTTATAAATAAGATACCTGGTGATGATTCCTTTATAACTATTTCCTTTTAGAACAGGAAGGCCGTCCACATCGTGCTTTTTTAACTTTTCTAATGCTGTGTGAATGGTATCATCATGCTGAATAACATGACAATGAAATTTTGGTATCATTATACTTTTTGCAAACATGTCTATCACCCCATAAGTGTATTAACTACCTATTCCATACTTTTACTAAAATACCTTTATTTTTATTACTTACTTACTTATTTTCATGGTAAAGGTTTATGTCGAATTTTTTCTTCATCATTTCGAACACTTTGTGACGGCTTTTCCAACTTTCTTCCTGTTCCCACAAGATATTGCTTTTACTAATAATTTCAGTTCGAAGTCCCTGATATTCTTTTTCTGCTTTATCCATTTTCTTTTTCATTAAAACCATATATCCATTTGCACCCAATGCCAGACCTAACATAATAAAGTGGCCGAATCCTTCCACAAAAACCGTAAACATTTTTGCAAATGAATAAGAATATGGAACAGCAATATAAAAATAAACATCAAAAAGAAGCATAAGCGTGGCCGCTAATGCAGCCCAAACCCATTGTAAATATTTTTTCTCTAATGCCTCAAATTTTCTTTTTCTCATTACAACATTATGCAGCATCTGTTTGGTTGTCTGATCTGTCAAATCATCTAATAAAATAATGGCTGATTCCATCGTATGTCCCTCCGCTCACTTGTTTTAAGGAAGACTAAGATTCTCACTTCTATACCTATGTATGTCCACTTTGACTTTATGCTTCTATACAAAAAAAACCCGTAAATAGCGGGGTCGCATTTACAGGTTTTCCTTATTCTTTTACTGGGACTTTTAACTTCTGTCCTAGCTGAACTTCATCGCTGTCAAGCTGATTCCATTCACGGATGATCTCCATCCCCTCGCTGGAATGATAATAGGTAATGGCAATTGTAAACAAGGTATCTCCAGGAACGACAACATGATAACTTTGTTTAATTCCTTCCGTCTCGTCTGCCACTGTTTTCTGTTTTTCGGCAGTTTGGTCTTCACCCGCATCCGAAGCAACTGTAGTCTGTTCCTGCATCTCTTGTTCCTCAGTCTTAAGGGGAGCTGTTGCATGAGGAACAATACTTACTGTCTCATAACCGTTACTGATTTCCTTTATTAATGGCAGCGTTTTTTTCTCAAAAATGTCCATTAACAGAATAACCAAAAGCGGCATGAAAATAAAAAAGCAGCAAGAATCTTTATTAACGGGAAAACAGACTTCTTTTTACGTATTTTCTTTTTCTTTTTCTTTTTCTTTTTCTTTCGACGTTGAACTTCGCTTCTACTCGGCAGACTGCCTGGAGAAGGGGGATCCGCCTCTAATTTAACTCGTTGGTGTCTTTTTTTTCTCGGCATAGGTACATCCCTCTCTCTAAACTATTGTTTCCCTTTGGCTTTTACTAAAAAACCAAGGATGCAATCAATCACAAAATGCATCACAATCGTCGCAGTAAGACTCCCCGTAATTTCAAATATGAAGCCAATAAAAAAGCTAACCATCACAATACTGATAAATAAAAAACCATTAAATAAATAGCGATAATGTACCAAAGCAAAAATCAAGCTCGCCCATATCAGTCCGAAGTTAACCTGAAGAACCCCACGAAAAAGAATCTCCTCAGTAACAGCAACGATTAACGCGACCACCACAATCATCGGATAAGAAAGACTTTTAAAGATTCGTTCATTCACTCCACCGTCATCCTGCCAAGAATCCGGCACCCTTTTCATCATATAGAGGTCAACCAAAACCAGAGCTATACCAGCCGTCAATCCAATCAATAGTTGGCTAGGACGAATATGAAAAAGAGACAAAAAAGAAGCTGACTGAATATGTAGAAAAAAGCCTAATATACCCGCAGTAATAAGTATGATTATCTGTGTGACAAGTAAATTCAAAAATAATTCACGATTTGAAAGCTGTTTAATCATTGCTGCTTGCTTATTTTTCATACAATTCAGGGTCCTTTACTAACATAGCGGTCAATTCTTGTTTCCACTCAAATGGATGGACAGGATTTAGTATGGATTCTTTCAAGTTCTCCGTCAATTCTTTCACATTTACCCCGCATCGATCACAGCATATTAAATTTGGCTTCAACAAATCTTCCTCAAAATATTGAAGGATAGCCGTACGTCTGCATTGATTGGTCTTCAACCAATTAAAAAGACCAGCAAACCGATTAATGTTATATTGCCTTCTAGTTTTACTGTATTGTTTTAACTGTTCAATCATAACAGACATCTCCACTTGTTCCTGATGCTCCTTCACATAATGCTGTATAAAATTCCACTGTCCTTCAGATAAAGAATAGTGTTGTCTGAGTACTTCAGGAGACTGTCGATTTTCATTTTGTTCGCTCATCATGGTACATACGCCCTCTATTTGATTATCTTCAGGAATCTGTTGATCCAATAAGCGAAGCGGTAATCCTTCATCCCCTTCACAATAAAGCAAAACAGCCATACTTTGTTTACCGTCTCTCCCAGCTCTCCCTACTTCTTGAACATACGATTCCATAGAAACCGGCAAATGAAAATGAACGACAGCTCGAACCTCTTCTTTATTCACTCCCATACCAAAAGCACTTGTCGCACATATAATACGCAGCTGTCCAGTTATGAATTGCTGCTGGATCAATTTACGCTGTTCCTGTTCCATGCCGCCATGATAAAAATCAATGCTTTTTACTCCATTTTCTTGCAGATACTGTGTAACATTTTCCGTTGTTTTTTTACTGGAAAAGTAAATAATTGCTGATCCTTTGATTTCTTTGGCAAGCTCTAACAAGCGGGTTAATTTAGTCTCGTAGTTCGAAAAATTTTCAACGATATACGCTATGTTGCTTCTATCGACCGATGAGACGACCTCATTAGCTTCTCTAAGGTTGAGTTTAGACTTGATGTCCGTACGGACCGCTTCTGTAGCTGTTGCTGTCAACGCCACGGTAAGCGGGTTATTCAGCCTCTCTCTTACGCTGCCCAAATGTAAATAGTCCGGCCGGAAATCATATCCCCACTGTGAAATACAATGGGCCTCATCAATGACAAACAACCCAATATCAAGCTTCTTCACCTCTGTAATTACTTGATCGAGCATCAGCATTTCAGGTGAAAGAAAAATAAACCGATAGCGATTTAGTTGACTCAGGGCAGACTGTTTTTGCCTTGGCGTTAAGAATGAATTTAAGGCTAGTACACTTTTTTCACCACGCACTTTAAGCTGCTCCGCTTGATCCTCCATTAAGGAAAGCAGCGGCGAAACAATGATAACGTGTTTTTTTAATAAATAAGCTGGCAGTTGATAACATAAAGATTTCCCGGTACCGGTCGGCAGCATCCCCAAGGTATGGTTACCCTCAAGCAATGAAGTAATGACTTCTTTTTGTCCTGGACGAAAAGTAGAAAAGCCAAAGTGCCGATAAAGGGTTTCCTCCAAATTCATATGATCCCCCCCGATTTAGCCAGCACCAGTCGAATTTGGAAGAAGCTGATTTCATCATCTTCTAGTGCACGTTTTATAGGTGTCAATTGTCTGGTACTGCATGATTTAACTGCCTCGGCAATTCTTTGTTGAGCTTCCGCCGAAACATAGGAATCAATAGGAAATGACGAATCTGTAAGTACAATTTCGACAATATGATCTTCTATTGTGTTTAGCTTTAGTCGTCGGAAACCGGCGATTTCTTCAAGTTCCATTCCCTTTAAAACATAATCTAATGTGACCTTGGTAGACTGAGTCAACTGTCTTTCACTTTCTTTATGTAAGTCTTTTACTACACCTCTAAGTATGGAATAACGGGCAGGTTCTTCCATACTCGCTTTAATTAAGCCATGAAGTGTTCCAAGAAATACGTATCGTATATAGCCTTCGTCCAATTTCAACTCTCCAGCCAACTGAGGATATGTACTTCCGATTCGCCGATTACCAGTTAACCTCCATACAAAAATGTTTTGTTCAAGCGGCTCTCTAGTTTCTAGATATCCGGTTAATTCTGAGAGTAAACATTCCGCGAGTTCATTACGATTCTTTTGATTCACAGCTAAAAAATGCTTAACCCACCCTTGAACTTGTAAATTCCGCTGGATGGGATAAAAGCGATTTTCACTGTGAACAATATGAGAGAGTGTTTGAATTAAAAGGCTTAACCTCTCCCAAAAGGGTACTGTACTATCTCGAAACCTTATTCCATTCAGATCCTTTGGTAAAGGACAATGTTTAAATGATTCTAATAAATGCACGTTTCCCGATTCAGTGATTTGATAACGGTCCTCTCGGGTATGTTTTTTATATACTCTTTTCTAGCAAAGCCAGTAATCGTTTGTTCAAGATCTTTTCTTAAAATACTCGGAAGCGTTCCAAATAAAGGACTTAAACCAAACAAATGTGCATCCTGAATCGTTTGTGACGATTTTTTTCCCTTAAGCATATGATAAATAGCATAAATTGACCGTTCGCCATCAAAAACCTTTATTCCATATAAAACAATAATTTCGAAATACGTCAGCATTCTTATCCCCCGCCGTAAAATGATTTGAACCTACTGTCCTATTGTAACAAAATGCCTTTCATTCATGGTATTATAAACATAAGCGTACTAAAAATATAGTATCGCCTATGACTGACAATTCAAAAAAATAGATTCTGCGTAACAATTTCTATTGACTTTTCTTATTTGATAAAGATTCTCAGGTATATTTATATTGAAAAGTTACTATATCAGTTTTACAATAGATAAGAGTATATGGTTTTCGTGGCAAAGGAAGCCAGAGATAAAACATATCGGGAGGTCTTTATTCATGGCAAAATATACAATCGTTGACAAAGAAACGTGCATTGCCTGCGGTGCATGCGGAGCGTCTGCGCCTGACATTTATGATTATGATGATGAAGGTATAGCTTATGTAACACTGGATGATAATGAAGGGATTGTTGAAATTCCAGACGTTCTCATAGATGACATGATGGATGCATTTGAAGGTTGTCCAACAGATTCCATTAAAGTAGCAGATGAAGCATTTGATGGAGATGCACTTAAATTTGAATAGTAAATAAAAAGCCATCTTCCAACAGGAAGATGGCTTTTTTTTATTCATACAAGTAATCTGCACTTTTGTTTAAGCATTTTTATATTTTTTATATATTGACTGCTTATTAATCCATGTTTGAAGACGGACAAACAGCAGCATAAATACGACAGTAATTAAAATTCCTTTTACGATGTTAAATGGAAGAATGGCTGTAGTAATCATTTGTCTGGTTTCAGCACCTGACATGGCTGTTGCTCCCGCAAAAATCGTATAAGCAGGCAGAATAACGTAATAATTTAGGATACTCATAAATGCAGCCATTACGAATGTACCTGTAATCAGACCAAAAGTCATTCCCTTTTTTGTCTTCTTAAGCAGTTCATAAACATAATAGGTTGGTAAGATAAACAAGATCCCTGCAGCAAGATTAGCCAGATGGCCAACTGGTACACCTGTAGGACTTCCTGTCATAACAAAATCCAGCATGTTTTTGATTAATTCTACTAAAATACCTGCCAGCGGTCCAAAAATCAACGCAGCAATGAGTGCAGGAATGTCACTGAAATCAATCTTTAGAAAAGGCGGCAATCCTGGAAACGGAAAATTCAACAGCATTAGCACATAGGCTATGCTCCCTAACATCGAAAGTATAACTAATTTTTTCACACGCGTGTTGCTCATAATAGCTCTCTCTCCTTCTTTTTGTGTACTAATCTACCCCACGAAAAGAGGATCGGCACCAAATGCCGTTTCACAAAAAAACCCTTTGATCAATAAGATGATCAAAGGGAGAATTAGCGGCATCAACAAATAAACGTCACAAATTATTACATTTGGCACGGCATTTGGAACCTCCATCTTCTCCCATCCAGACTATACTGTCGGCTTTGGAATCACACCAAATCCTGCCTTGTAAGGCTCGCGGGCTTAGAAGGGATATTCCTTCATCACCGCCGGTGGGGAATTACACCCCGCCCCGAAGATAGACCTATTAAATTTTATTGCATAAAAAGAGTATATACGATATTTCTATGTTTGAAAAGCTTTTTGGCTTTAAAAGTTAGTTTTTAATTATTTATTCCGCATACTTCCCTTAAACACTATGCCGCTGTACTTCGCTAAAATAATTTCACACCATGCTTTTGTGAATCGAAAAACCATTCAGAATGCATGCTGGTAACATTTATTCACAAACATATTCAAATTGAAAACGATTACACATTAAGAGATCAAATTGACAGAAAGATAAAAGGTCGATAGAATTAACTGAAAATTCTAGAGAAAAACTTGGTTAGGAAGGTGTTTCTACGTGTATCGAATTTTAGTTGCAGATGCTATAAAACCAGAGGGATTGGGACCCTTATTAGAGTCCTCTCATGTTACCCTTATTCAGAAAACCATCCAAGAAGCAAAGGATGAGCTTAATGAAATGGATGCCATTCTTGTAAGAAGTGCGACCAAAGTAACAGAAGAACTAATGAGTCAAATGTCTAACTTAAAAATTATAGCTCGAGCCGGGGTAGGCGTTGACAATATCGATGTCCCTGCTGCCACCAAAAGAGGAATTGTCGTTGTTAATGCACCTGATGGCAATACAATTTCGACTGCTGAGCATACGTTTGCAATGATGGCTTCCTTAATGCGTCATATCCCACAAGCCTATTCTTCCTTAAAAAATGGAGAATGGAAACGTTCATCCTTTACAGGAACAGAACTTTATGGCAAGACGTTGGGAATTGTCGGCATGGGCCGTATCGGAACTGAAATTGCCAAGCGTGCAAAAGTATTTGGCATGGATGTTCATGTATTTGATCCTTTCTTAACAGCTGATCGCGCTAAAAAGATTTCTGTCACTTCCCTGCCGCTGTCTGAAGTCCTAACCAGCTCAGATATAATTACCGTACATACACCTCTAACTAATGAAACAAGAGGCTTATTGAACAAAGATAACCTGCGGACTTGTAAAAAGGGTGTTTATTTATTAAATTGTGCACGAGGCGGCATCATTAATGAAGATGATTTATATGAATTAATCGTGGAGGGCCATATTGCTGGAGCAGCTATAGATGTCTTTACAGAAGAACCCCCCCTTGGACATAAGCTTCTTGAATTAGATCAAGTCATCGCCACTCCTCATCTAGGTGCTTCAACAAAAGAAGCACAGTTGAATGTGGCTACACAGGTTGCCCAAGAGGTGCTAGTATTCTTAGAAGGAAAACCAGTATCAAATTCAATTAATCTTCCTGCCATCTCTAAAGAGGTCTTTGAGAAGGTTCAGCCATTTTATGAACTGATCAAACAAATGGGAGCAATTGTTTCACAATGTATGCAAGAAGGTGTACAAGAAATTTCTGTTTCGTATGCAGGAGAAGCCTTGGACTTTGATACATCGATTTTAACGAAGAGCCTTATATCAGGTTTCTTTAAACCAAGACTAGACGTACCCATTAATGAAGTAAATGCATTGTTGATCGCTAAAGAGCGCGGCGTATCTATTGGCGATAAAACCTCTCATGACACATTTGGGTATTCTAACTTAATCACGGTAACTGTAACTGGAGATAAGCAGCAGCTTAATATCAGCGGTACATTTATTCCTAATTATGGTTCTAGAATCGTGAACCTTAACGGATTTAAGATTGATTTCCATCCTGAAGGAAATCTGCTTTATATACAACACATCGATAAACCTGGTGTAATCGGGCGCGTAGGGAAAATCCTAGGTGATAACGATGTCAATATCGCCACCATGCAGGTTGGCCGTAAACAAGCCGGCGGCGAAGCAATCATGGTACTTACCTTTGATAAACCACTACAGCCTAGCTTAAAAGATAAACTTAAAGAAAATGCTGATATTACATCCATGTATAAAATAACATTATAATCTCTGTACGAAGAAAAGACTGTCGTCGAGTACTCAACGACAGTCTTTTTTTATGCGGAAAGTTTATATCCATTCCTTCATTACTCTATATAATTAGGTGCTGCCGGAATCGTAATCGGCGCCGATAAGTCTAGCTCCTGTACCTGATTTATGGAAGCATTAAACAATTGCACCTGTTCAAAGCCAAAATCTTTTGCAGTAAAAAGAATAGCCTCTATAGCGGTTTTTGTTTCGTCCGTATCGTCTATACGCGTATCATTAGACAGGTCAATTTCAAGTGTACGCTTATGCTCTCTGACATTGTCCCAGCCGATTGTTTGAGGTACTGAAGGGGAAATGCCTTCAATACCCGGATCTTCCTTCAGTGACGCTAATGCGTCGGTAATAGAATCATAGCTGATGTTTGATGGTGCAAGAAACCTCCTGCTAGTTTCATGAAGCTGATACAATAGAAAGGCTTTTTTATCAAATTTACTAATCTCCAAGGTCTTTAACATGCCTGCATGAGAAAACGATACCCCAGGCTGCCCATTTGTGGTAAATACGACACTTTCAATTTGATTATATTTTACTGTTTCTTGTAAAGCGGCTAAGAATGTACTATCTAACGTAATCAATGGTGAATCTTCAGACAAGTCAATGATAATTTGATTATTCTCTGCACCATCACTAATTGTGATGTCCAGCGGATAGTAATCGGTCAGGCCCCACGCTTCTTCCTTTGCATTAGTCATCGCTTCAACTAATGCCTGAGCAAGTGAAGCAGAAGCACTTGAGACGGTTATGGGAATAATGTAATTAGATTGATCATCTGGTACACCTATCGTAACAGCCTCACGGTTTGCCGCTTGATCACTTTCGTTCGCTTCAGCCTTACTAGCGTAGTCTTCCTCGTCATTTAAAGTTTCTTTTTCATCTGCCATGGCATCTGATTCAACTGCAGCTTTATTCTCTTTAGCTTTTTCTGTGTTATAATCCGATTCATTAGACTCCTTTTTGTCTTCCTGTTTTTCTACTTGATCCATCGATATAAACTGACTTCTGGGTGATTTCTTATCTGTACTTTCGCCGTTCAAAATGGAAGCACCCAGGACAGCCACGAGGAGCAGCGCAGCAGTCGCTGCAAACAAAGGAATCCAATTTTTCTTCTGTTTCCTTTTCCTTATGGATCGATTATTAACATGATGATAAACTTCTGAACGTGAACGTTTATCTTCTACTTCCGGCAGTTTTTGAAGAAGCTTAATAAGTTCGTACTCATTCCATTGGGATTTTTTCAATTGAATTCCCCTCCTCCCTGCCCTTCTCTTCCATTTTCTTTTTAATGGCCTTTAATGCACGGTGCTGTGTTGTTTTCACCTTACTCTCCGTCCAGTCCAAAACAGCCGCAGTCTCCATAATCGATAATCCCTGAATATATCGAAGAATAATAACACTACGTTGATCAAGTGTACATGAATGTAAGCTTTGATAAATCCCTTGAACTTCAGCGTTTTGAATAGCAATTTCCTCAGGTAACGGCTGAACATCCTTAACAGGCTGCTTATCCAAATCAAAATTCTCCAGCAATCGCTGTTTCCAGCCTTTTTCTTTTCTAAAATAATCAATTGCTGCATTTCTTGCAATCGAATAGAGCCAAGTTTTCTCACTGCTTTTCCCTTCAAAGCGGTCATATGACTTTAAAACGCGAATATATACTTCTTGAACAATATCTTCTGCCACCTCATGTTTTTTCACCATATAAAATAAAAATTGATATAAATCCTTATGATACTTTTCATAGAGTTCCTGAAAAACGGAGTCCATTTTTTTCTCCCTCCGTTCATATATTGTAGTCGTAATTTCCCGGAGAATAGTTACAAACTAACTATAGTATTTTTATGGAGAAAAAGGAATAGATTTCCGAAAAAGAAACCGGATACTCCTGCGAAAGAAATAGACTCCCATTTGAGATATCTTTTCATTTCGCGGCAGTATCCGGTTCTAAAAACAGTCGTTTCTTATGAAACAAGATTTTCCGTCATCATTTTATATCTTTACTCATTTTCTTCCAACATTCGTGGCAAAGAAAAAGTAAATGTTGTCCCTAT
This sequence comes from Peribacillus psychrosaccharolyticus ATCC 23296, assembly GCF_000305495.1. Lineage (GTDB taxonomy): Bacteria > Bacillota > Bacilli > Bacillales > DSM-1321 > Peribacillus > Peribacillus psychrosaccharolyticus. The sequence continues at coordinate 20,941 of NZ_AJTN02000187.1, forward strand.
ATCCAGCAGACTATGTACAGAAATATAGCCTGCATGTGCGTCTATAATGTTCTTAGCAATAGCAAGACCAAGCCCCGTTCCAGATTTACCACGTGTTCTCGCCTTATCCGCTTTATAAAACCTTTCGAATACATAAGCTAGATCTTCCTCAGGTATACCTGTTCCAGAGTCTTTTACCTCCATGACTAATCCATTTCTCTCTTCTATCCATTGAGACACTTCCACAGTGCCTCCGCTTGGCGTATGGCGTATGGCATTATCAATTAAATTGGTCAACACCTGTTCGATTCGATCATGGTCAAAATCCCAATACGTTTCTTCACTAGCAGTCTTGGCATATAATTGAATCCCTTTTTCCTTCGCAAGCCCATTAAACTTGTATACGATTCGTTCAATATAACCGGTTACTTCAATTCTTTCATATCTTAAAGTAACCTTCCCTGATTCCATTCTTGCCAAATCCAGCAAATCATTAACAAGCCTGCCCATACGCAGTGATTCATCATAGATAACTTGTGCCATATCCTTCTTATCTTCTTCAGTGCCGGCTACATCATCAATAATGGCTTCACTATAGCCCTGCAGCATGGAAATAGGTGTCCTCAGTTCATGAGAGACATTGGCAATAAAATCAGTACGGAGTTTATCCGTTTTCCGTTCTTCTGTCATATCCCGAAGAATGGCTACAGCGCCTCTTATACTGCCGGCGCCATAAAGCGGACTGACGATTAGTACCCAATCATGACCCTGCAGACTAATTTCACCAATTTGCTCCTTATCAAGGATATCTGATTGATTAAATAGGGTCATTAATACTGCTGGAACATCATTACTTTCATCTTGCTTCTCAAAATACCAGCTTTGGAGAAATCGTTCTGCCGGTGGATTGGTCTCAAGGATTGTACCATCTTTATTAAAGGTAATAACCCCGTCAGCCATACTGCTCAATATACTGGCAAGATGTTCTTTCTCTTGGCTTAGCGCACTCATATTGAATTTAAGCTGTTTACCCATTTGATTAAACGCCATTGCCAGCTCGCCGATTTCATCTTGCGTCACAATAGGTACCTTCGTATCAAATTTGCCGCGAGCCACTTCAAAGGCAGCTTCCTTCATCTTATTTAAAGGAGCATTAATTCGAGTGGAAAGGAAAAAAGCAAAAATGGTTGTTAAGATAATCGCAACACCAGCAGCTAAAAGAATAAATTTAGTTGTGGAGCCGATTGCCTCTTCCATTAATTCGGATGATTGATATAAAAACAACTGATGCTGCTTGCCATTCAACTCCAACGGCATACCAATAACGATTGCTTTTATCTTTTCACCATCCTCCCCCTTTTGTGGATGAGTAATTTCTTTTTCAACGGTTTTACCCTCTGTAAAAACGCGATGAAAAGCGGAGTCATTTTCCAAGAATTCATAGGAAATCCCAGAAAGATCGCCTTCGTTTGAAGAATAAACAACAGAGTCATTTTGAAACACAACGATTTTTGTTTCATCACCAACAAGTTCTGAACTGATTTTCAGCACTTCATCAGTATTACTGTGTTCATTAGTAATTTGTACAATACGATGCGCTGTTTTTGTTAAATTATTCTCTACTTCTTCAATTTGGAAGTTTTCGAAAAATTCAACTAGAAAAACAGTCAGAATTAAGAGAACAAACGTTACCAGCAGTAGAATAGTTGCCCATAGTTTCCCTACAACACTTCTCCAAAGCATCAGTCATTGTTCACTTCAAATTTGTATCCAACGCCCCAAACAGTTACAATCATTTTTGCAGCGTTTTCAGATATTTTATTCAATTTCTCCCGCAAACGTTTAACGTGCGTATCTACTGTTCGAAGATCTCCAAAAAATTCATAATGCCACACTTCTTTCAATAACTGTTCTCTGTCAAAAACCTTATCAGGTGTTTTTGCCAAGAAGTATAATAATTCATACTCTTTCGGTGTCAGCGAGACTTCTTTCCCATCTGCTGTTACACGATGCGCATCGTTATCAATCATTAAATCAGGGAATACAATAACATCTTTTGAAGCAGACTCTGCCTGTAAGAACCCATTTGAGGAAGAACGGCGCAAGAGCGCTTTCACACGCAAGACCACTTCTCGGGGACTAAACGGCTTCACAATATAATCATCCGTCCCTGCTTCAAAGCCTTGAACTCTGTTAACTTCTTCACCTTTAGCAGTCAGCATAATGATGGGTGTTGATTTAATTTCTCTTATTTCCCGACAAACCTCAATCCCGTCTTTCCCTGGCATCATTACGTCAAGAAGAATTAAATCATAATCATTTTCACTTGCTTTCGATATCGCAATATCTCCGTTCTCTGCTTCATCAATCAAGTAATCTTCTCTTTCAAGGTACATTCTTAAAAGCCGGCGTATTCTATCTTCATCATCAACCACTAGAATTTTCAATTCATTATCCATTTTACCCATCCTCTCTCTCTCTTCTCTATAGTTTATCAAAAAAGAGCAGAATTTCTATAATTTTTCGTTTTCTCTCATGAAGTGAACAGAAAATAGACATAATATCGTCACTTTCATTACTAAAATCTCCCAAAAAAAGACAAATTAGCCATACTCGTTCAAAAAATCTATAAAAAAAGTCCATAAACGTTCAGTCCGAGGCACTAATAGAAAAAAAGCGTAGTTTTAAGTAACGGACAATCCGTTAACAAAAAACAAACGCTTTGGTTCATTATGCGTATGAATGTAGTCCTTTAATAACTAAGTTCACGACAATAAGATTAAACAGAATAATCCCAAAACCAATTACGGCAAGCCAAGCAGATTTTTCGCCCTGCCAGCCTTTTGACAGTCGTAAATGTAAAAATGCTGCGTAAAATAACCATGTAACAAGTGCCCAGACTTCTTTAGGATCCCATCCCCAGAAACGGCTCCAAGCAATCTGTGCCCAAATCATGGCAAATATCAGTGCACCTAAAGTGAAAACTGGGAAACCGATCATAACGGCACGATAACTAATTTCATCCATTAAATCGAGATTAACGTTCTTAACTAACGGTTGAAGAAGAGCGCCAGCACGTTTCCGGAATATCAGACGATAAATTCCATAAAGGACAATTCCTGCCCCAAGAGACCAGATCACTGTATTCGCCTTTCTTCCACTTAGTATAGGCGGGAGATCAAAAAACGGTTTGAACGCATCGGGTGTCTCGAGTTTACTTTCATGCGGTCCTACAAGAGCAGGCATGGTATATTCCATCTCAGCTGTTTGACCACTCTTATCTACCCAAGTAAATTCTGCTTTATAGTCCATTGCTTTAAATCCACTTGATACAAGCACAAAGCCGACGGTACAAATCAAAAAGAACATAATCGCTTCCAGCCAGAATGTCTTCGCGCTTCGCTTTGACTGATCAACTGATTTTATTAGATAAATTAACCCTGCGGCAAAACTCACAGCTAATATGGATTGACCAATGGCAGCAGTCGTTACATGGATATGCAGCCAATCACTTTGCAGAGCAGGAATTAACGGGGATATTTCCCGTGGAAACATGCTTGCATAAGCAATAATAAGTATAGCAACTGGAAGAGTAAACACGCCTAAAACAGGTGTTTTATACATATAATAAATGCCGATAAATGCTCCTACCAGCATCATACCAAAGAAAGTGGTAAATTCAAAAAGGTTACTAACGGGCGCGTGTCCGCTGGCAATCCATCTCGTAATAAAATAGCCAATTTGAGCAATAAATCCGATTGTTGTCACCCAGATGGCAAGAAGTGCCCATTTACTTTGCTTCTTTTCCATTTGTCCTTTTTTTGTTTAATCGCTCCACCGAATAAGACTGTTGCCACTAAATATAAGAAAAATGCTGCATATAATAAATTACTGCTTAGTTCAGCCATTTAAAACTTCCCCCTTTTTGGAAGACGGCTCATCTTGAGCTTGATCCACCGGTTCTTCTATGTCCGTCCCTTTAATAACTTGTTCGATATCTCTTTTCAGACCGTGCCAATTTTTATTTGTATGACCGGCAAGCCACATCTGGCCATTTCTTCTTTGAATCCATATCCGACGATGATTCCAATAACTCCCCTGAATTACTCCAATCATAAAGATACCGCCGCCAATGAATAACAGCCATAGTGTCATATCTTTTCTAACAGCTAAACCAGCTGCATTTCTCGTTTCTATACCTGCAAATGCAAGTTTATAGGTGTTCTCCCCAAGTGGTTCTAATGTTTGTTTAATAGCAACAAAGCTCGTCTCACCTTTTGGCTTATCAGGTGTATACATAGTAAATACGAAAGCAGGATTATCCGGTATTTTTGATTTAGTGATAGGTGTTCCCTTATCATCAAACTCAAAATCTGGGAAGTAGCTTTCAAGCTCTACTGAATATCCTTCTTTTAAGTCATATTTGGGTTTGGGGTCATTAAGATCGACCGTCATACTGCCAAACGATTCTTCGGTTTTTTTATTAATCAAATCAAAAGACATCGTATTTAATTCATCTTTTTTATAATCCATTTGATACAACGCATAATGATCATGCTTCAATGGAATATTGACTTTGATTTGAGCATCTTTTATTTTCTTCAAATTGACTTCTTCCCCTGGAAGTGTTTCACCGTCTTTTTCATACAGCGTGACATTAGACTGATAGTTCTTTGCTACTGTACCTGTACGTTCAATAGCTTCAGAGAAATCTTTATCATCTTTATCATAGACTTCCAGAATAAATTCATCATTTTTAAGAAAATACTTTCCATCTGTGCCAGGGATCGCTTTCGTTTCTCCCTCGCGAATCCAGAGGATTTCATCCACATACATTCCAGGTACAAATCGCAGCATACCGCCGAGTAAGAATAATATTAAGCCCAAATGATTGACGTATGGACCCCATCTGGCAAAACGGCCTTTTTCAGCAAGCAGGCTGCCATTCTCCTCACGCACTTTATATCGCTGTTTTTCGAGACGTTGTTTAAGGTCCTGGGTATCCGTTTGGTCCGTTTCAGATACTCCAAATATCCGCTGTCTTTTCATAAACCCTTCATGGCGCTCCACCTTTTGTTTCGTAAGTGAGCGATATAGCGGTACAATTCGGTCAATACTAGCAATCGTCAGCGACATGCCTAGGAACGCAATCAAAGCTAGATACCACCAAGAACTGTATAAATTATGGAACCCTAAGAGATAATAAAGCTTCCCAAACCAGCCGTATGTTTCTTCATAATATTCTGCTGCTGTCATCGTTTTAGGTATGTACATTTCTTGAGGCAATATGGTGCCAATGGCAGATGCCGCTAATACGAGCACAATCAGCCAGATTCCAATTTTTACGGAAGAAAAGAAATTCCATATTTTATCAACAATCGTTTTGTTATACGTTTGAGACCGCCTGGCTCCGCCTTCATAACGCATATCAATGAGCTTACTGTCTTTTTGTGTTTCATCAAGCAAACGTCCGCATTTCTCACAAAGAATGGTGCCATACGGATTGACATGCCCGCATTCACATTTAATATCATTCATGTTTAAAACTCCCCATTAAGGCTTAATACTCTCCATATGCTGTTGAATTGCAGCTTCAGACAAACTGCCCGAAAGTACATCTACTACTTTCCCTTCTTTATCTATTACGAAAGTAGTAGGCAGTGGATCTACACCATAAGCTGCTAAAACCTGGCTGCCTTTATCAATTGCCACTGGGAATGTCAGGTTATGCCTTTTGACAAATTTTTCAACGGCTAAGGTTGATTCATCTACATTGACAGCCAAAATTTGCACACCCTGATCCTTATAGTGTTGATATTGGTTATCCATATATGGCATTTCGTATTCACATGGTTTACACCATGTAGCCCAGAAATTCAGAAAAATCCCCTGTCCCTTATAATCTGATAGCTTATGTTTGTTTCCATCTAAGTCAACCAGTGCAAAATCAGGAGCTGTATCTCCTTTTTTAATCGTCTGGTTACTGTCTTTGGTAAAGTTAGCATAAAGCGTATACACCAAAGCTAGAGCCAATACTGCCAAGATAATGGTTCTCATAATCAGGCGCCGTTTTTTCTTATTCATTTGTGTCCCCCCGCCGTACAGTAAAAATTCCTTTCTATTATACCATTTAACAACATAGCGATAGTGTTAACAAACGTGAAGAATCTGTGACATATCTTACCATGCTGCTGTTATTTTTCGTTCATCGCCATTGAACGAAGCAGTTTAACTTCATGCGGTGTCAGTTCTCTTGAATCACCGGCAGATAAACCATGTAATGTCAGGAATCCATATTGTTCACGCTTAAGCTTTATAACAGGATAGCCAATTGCTTCAAGCATACGGCGAATTTGTCGATTTTTACCTTCATGAATCGTGACTTCAATAATTGATGTTTGTTTTTGTTTATCGACTGAAAGTACTTTAGTCTTGGCCGGAGCTGTCACTCCATCCTCTAGCTTAATTCCTTTTTCCAGCTTTTTAAGATCTTCGCGGAATGGCATTCCTTTTACTTTTGCCACATAGATTTTTTCTACTTCATGTTTCGGATGCATCATAATATTCGCAAATTCACCATCATTCGTCAAAATCAGTAAACCTGATGTATCGTAATCCAAACGTCCAACCGGGTAAATTCTTTCAGGGATCTCCGGGAAGAAATCTGTTACAACTTTTCTGTTTTTATCGTCCGTTACAGCTGAGATTACACCACGTGGTTTATAAAATAAGAAATACACTGATTTTTCTTTTTCCATTGGCACTCCATTTACTTCAACTTTATCATGAAGGCCGACTTTCACACCCAACTCTTTCACTACCTTGCCATTAACCTTTACTTTTCCTTCTGTAATCATTTCTTCTGCTTTTCGTCTCGATGCAAGTCCTGCATGAGCAATAACTTTTTGTAATCTTTCCATCTATATTCACCTCTAATGTTTCCTTTTGATTTGTAAATCCGTTAGTGCAATCATACAATTATTACACATTGAAGCAAAAAAACAAATGCTTTTTATTATATACTAACTGTTCCCTAAAAAACGGACCCTTATGAAGTGTACCACAAGCACTTTTCAATCATCAAAAAATGTACCGCTGAAAAATTCGGCAGAACGCAAAAAAGAGCTGGTATCTGCCAGCTTCTCTTGCATCTACTTTGTTCCAAATACAAGAACCACAACCACGATTGCGGCAATAAGACCGACTAAATCTGCCAATAAACCAACCTTAACCGCATCCCCCATCTTCTTGATTCCCACAGCGCCAAAATAGACGGTAAGGACATAAAATGTGGTATCGGTGCTTCCTTGAATGGTAGATGCCAGTCTGCCAATGAAGGAATCGGGGCCATGAGATAAAATTAAATCACTCGTCATACCAAGTGCTGCTGTTCCTGAAATTGGCCGGATAATGGCAAGCGGCAGGATTTCTGGCGGAACATGAATAGCTGTAAGAACGGGCCTTAATAGTTCGACAAGGAAGTCAAGTGCTCCTGAGGCACGAAAAACCGATATCGCTACAAGCATCCCTACTAAGAAGGGAATAATAGAAAATGATATTTCTATTCCCTCTTTTCCCCCTTCAACAAAGGTTTCATAAGTAGGAATCTTTTTAAACGTTCCATAAAGTAAAATAATGCAAATTAAAATAGGAATCATCCATATAGATATTGCTGCCATCCATTCAATCATTTATTCCACCCCGTTCCGTTTACGTCGGTAATAAAAATAACGATCAATGGCGATTCCGCCGATTGCAGATATAATGGTAGCAATAATCGTTGGGAATACGATGTCGGTCGGAGAAGCAGAGTGATAGTTCAATCTAATAGCAATGACCGTTGTTGGAATTAGTGTGACACTTGATGTATTTAGCGCAAGAAACGTAATCATCGATCGACTTGCTGATGACTTGCCTCCATTTAGCAGTTTAAGCTGTTCCATCGCCTTAATCCCGAGTGGTGTTGCCGCATTTCCAAGGCCGAATAAATTGGCCATCATATTGGATAAGATATACCCCATCGCCGGGTGCTGTGGAGGAATATCAGGAAATAGCCAGGTAATCAACGGTTTAAACAAGACAGAAAGCTTGTCTAACAATCCTGCTGCCTCCGCAATTTTCATCAGTCCCAGCCAGAAGACGAGGATGCTCATTAATCCGAGACAAAGTGTAACGGCCTCTCTGGCACTAACAAATAACGCTTCATTCACCTGTTCCATTGTTCCATTTACCATAGCGAATAAAACACCTATTAAGGTCATCCCAACCCATATATAATTAACCATTATTGATTCCCAGTACAGAAAGGAACATTTCCTTCCATACAGCACCCAAACTAGTTGAACTCATAACTTCTTTAGGTTTGCCATAAAAAACAGATCGTCTGCCTATTTCTTTGCCATCAAGATAAATCACAGCTTTGCCCACCACCTTAGGAATGTCACGTTCACCCTTCCAGCGAGGCTTCAATAAGAGATAATCAATTTTCACCTTATCTTCTTCATCTTTCATTAATGGATAAACAAACTTCGACTTAATATATAAATTATTTTGGTATTGTTTAATCCTGACTTTCTTTACTTCCCCAGCAGAAAGAATTTCTTCTTGATGATAAGAAGTAAACGTAGATTCAAACATATTAATATGATCGTTCCAATCATCTGGGCCCTTTAACGTTACCGCAATTAAATTCATATTATCCTTTGTTGCTGTCGAAACAAGGGTCCGTTTTGCCAGTTTAGTATAACCTGTTTTCCCCCCGGTACTATATTTATATAAACTTGTCAGTAATCTATTTTTATTGGTCCATTTATAATCCCAGTTTTCCATAGAATTCGGCGCCCGATGGACCTTAGTTCCCGCTATTTTCTTATATTCGTTATTATGCATAGCGTATCGAGTTAAAAGTGCCATATCATACGCAGTAGAATAATGGTCTTTCGTACTATCAAGTCCATGAGGATTAGTAAAATGACTATTTGTCATCCCAATTTCCTCCGCTTTCTTGTTCATCAAAAAGACAAATCCCTCTGGACTGCCACCAACCTCTTCGGCAATCGCTGCGGCTGCATCATTGCCTGAACGAAGCATTAATCCATAAACCAGATCTTCAAGCTTCATTTTTTCACCATGCTTTAAAAAAAGTGAAGACCCTTCTGTACCAATGGCGTCATCACTTATTTTCACAGTCTTATTCATTTTTCCTGATTCAATAGCTAGTAGTGCCGTCATTATTTTTGTAATACTAGCAATTCGGCTTATCTCATGAATATTCTTTTCAAATATTACACGGCCGCTATCTTGATCCATTAAGATAGCACTTTTCGCAGTAACAACGGGTTCTCCGTTCACCTTTTCAGGCAGTCCTCCCGTACAAAGCAAACAAATTAACAAAAGGGGCAGCACCCTATTTAGAAATCTCAATGTATTCCCCTCGTCCCTTTAGTGGTTTTGTACAAGTTTATGCAAAGAGACAAGGGTTATTACAAGAAAAAATCGAGCATCTTATTCATTAATTTCTAAATCTGATTAATAAGGCTTCCATTTAAGTGTTTTTGCTTTTTCAAAGCGTTCACTAACATTATTCCAGTTAACCACGTTCCACCAATTATCCACATAGGCATCTTTTTTGTTTTTGTATTGTAAATAATAGGCATGTTCCCAGACATCAAGGGCAAGCAGTGGGATTGTATCCCATTGAGTTAAAATCATATGTCGTTCTGTCTGCAGAATCTCAAGACGGTGTGCACGCGGGGACCAGACAAGGATTGCCCAACCTACTCCTTCCACTTGCTTGGCCGCCTCACTGAAATGCTTTTTAAATGCAGAAAAACTGCCAAAATCCTTCTCTATTTGAGCGAGCAGCTTGCCAGTTGGTTTTCCCCCGCCCTCTGGTTTCATACTTTCCCAGAAAATCGTATGCAAATAATGACCTGAGCCATGGAACGCAGCTTCCCGTTCCCAGTGCTTTATTAACGAATAATCATTTGTTTTTCGTGCTTTTTCCATCATTAATTCCGCTTTATTTAACCCATCAACATATGCCTGATGATGTTTATCATGGTGCAGACGCATCGTTTCTTCAGAAATAGCGGGCTCTAACGCATTATATGGATATCCAAGCGACGGAAGCTGATGTTTGCCAATAGGTACACTCATCTTTTCTCTATCCAGCTCTTTCGTCAATATGGATGAACATTGATCAGCAAACAGGCGTAATTCTTCATTTAACATGACCTGATCTGCCTCGGTCGCTTGACCTGCTTCGATTTTATCAAGTAGTACATTAATCCTTTCGTTACAGTAAAGCATTTCACTCTCTCTGAACTTACCCGGTATTAATTGAGATGTCTCTTTCAGCCACTTTCGAATATCGACAACGTATTTCTTCCATTTTTTCATTTTCTCTACCTCCTATAGGCAACTAGCAAGCTATTTTAATTTTATGAATCCTAGGAGGGATAGGTGCACAAAAAAAGCTTTATAAAATCCGCTCTGTCTAGCAGCAGAATTTATAAAGCATTATCAACTATTTTGATTGCATCATTTTTGTTCGATAATCCGTTTCATAGAATTCCAATTCTTCACGAAACGTTTGGAAGTTTGCTTCAAGATTCTTAAGAACCTGAACGATCCGATCTGGAACCTCACCATGGAACTTAATCGAATTTCTCCCTGTATACGCGGCACGGCTGTCTTCAAACCAACGATCAGATTTTGGAGAGAAATATTCCTCAATACATTGATGGTAAACTCTGTATAAGGTTTTTTCTGCGGCACCTTTATGAAAGATCTCATTATTAAGGATGATCTGGCAGGTTTCTAGATTCTCCTCACAGTTTACAAGTAATCTTCTAAGCCCAGATAGGATCCCCTTATAATATAGATCCTCTCCCGGCTTCTCTTGTTGCAGCTGCGAAAGAGTGGTTTCATTCAAGAACTCCTCAAGTCTGCTTACCGTACCGCCTAAAAAAGTTCGCACATCATCAAGCTGAGATTTAACCATTGAATTACCCAACCATGAACCCTCCTCAGTAAGTTTTTACAGGTATAGTTCGTTTATCTGTTTACAATCGTACTTTGTCCCTGATCCAGACGTTTAATTGTTTGTTTTAAGGAATCAAAGTCGAGATTTTTGAAGTAAGCAGAGAATTCTTCTTGGGAATTCAAATATAATCGTTTCCGTTTCGATAAACTGGAATCCTTCAGTAAACAAACGAGCGCTACAATATCATAAAAATAAAAATTCCTAGTTGTTCCTTTATAAAGAGGATGTTCCATGAATGGTGTCAACTCTCGCATAAGCTCATCAAAAACCCGCAAATACACAACATGTAACCTTTTTTCTTCATTGCCTTCTTTAAAACTGACGGATGAACGATTGAAAAGATCCTCTGGTGAATTTGATTTTTCTTTTTCAAGCTCAAGACCTGCGCATTCGAGAATTTCCACACCCACACCTCGATATCTCAAATAATGTAATATTAGTAGTATATTAACACATTTTCAATGAAATTGTTATTCGATTGAGCCTTTAAATGTCTCGAAAAATAAATCTGCTTCCTCTTGTTCGAAATCCTGCTCATTTTGGGCATCTAAAGCAGGCAGTTCATCTATTGCTTTCAGGCCAAAGTAGTCAAGAAATTCTTTGGTTGTACCATATAGATAAGCTCTTCCGGAACCTTCCATTCTGCCAACTTCTTTAATCAGCGCTTTCGAAACAAGGGTATGAATCGGTCTTTCTGTTTTTACTCCACGAATTTCTTCAATTTGGGCCCTAGCAATCGGCTGTTTATAGGCTATAATCGCAAGTGTTTCTAATGCAGCTTGAGATAATCCATGTGAGCTTGAAGTCTCTACCAGCTTTTTTAGATAATCCGAATGTTCCTTTTTAGTAACAAGCTGAAAAACACCCGCAAGCTCCACTAATTGGATGCCTCTTGATTCTTGCAGATATTCTTCCTGTAATTCAGTGATAATGTCTTCTGTTGCCGACTCAGTTAATTCTAGTACTGAGGCCATCTGCTTTAACGCTAAGCCTTCATCTCCGGCTGCAAAAAGCATAGCTTCTAAAACGCCTTTCCAATTATCCAACTGCTCCTACACCTTCCTTAGCTGCAACAAAGATCTCTGAAAAATTGTTATCTTGTTCAACCTGAATTTGATTTAGTTTCATTAATTCTAATACCGCCAAAAAGGTAATAACAATATGCTCCTTTTCCGGTTCAGGGAAGAGGGAAAAGAAACTTGTTCTTCCGTTTAATGAACGGAGATTGGTTAATATTTCACCCATTCTCTTATCTATAGAAATTTCCTGTCTAGTCACCTTGGTATGTAAAGGCTTCTGTAATTTCTGCCGGCGAAGTAATTTCTGAAGAGCGCCCAGCATATCATACAAGCTGATATTAAGCTCTGGCTTGACAGTTTCCGCTTCCTTGGAGAATTCCGAAAAATCACTCGGTGGTTTTGAGAAAAATAAACTCCGCTCTTCTTCTAATGTTTTAAATTCCACCGCAGCCTGCTTATATTTTTTGTATTCGAGAAGCTTTTCAACGAGTTCCTCACGAGGATCCTCATCCAGCTCCATGCCGTCTTCATCATAAGCTGTCTCGTCCTCATGTTTAGGCAGCAGCTGCTTACTTTTAATAGCTAGTAAGGTAGCCGCCATTACTAAATATTCACTTGCGATATCTAGTTCCAAGCTCTTCATCGTATGGATATATCCTAGGTATTGTTCAGTAATTTCAGCCATCGGTATATCATAAATATCAATCTCCAGCCGATTAATTAAATGAAGGAGCAAATCCATCGGACCTTCGAATGCATCAATTTTTATATTATAACCCACTATAAAAAACCCCACTATAAATCATGATTGTCTTGTTTGTTCATTGAGTTCCATCCCTTAGTATAGAGGATTGCCTTGTTTTATCCAATAACAATCTTCGTTTTCAGCTATTGAAAAATTTCCTAGCCCGTCTTTTATAAAATACAGGCCGGAGCCCATACATAATTTTCTCCACTGCATATTTTAAAAAGGTAAGCAGTAAGAAGTCAAAGGAGGTACTTACATGGGAGAAGGCGGATTCGGTTTCGGAGGCGGCTTTGCATTAATCGTAGTACTGTTCATTTTGTTAGTCATCATAGGTGCATCCTGGTTATAAACTAATCAGGGTATCAAAACCTGCTTGCCTTAATGGCAAGCAGGTTTTTTTGTAAACATTCTAGCTAAAAGATCTCATATGATACAATTAGGATAGATTTTTATTCGAAGGGATGTTTGCAAATGAGCTATCCAGCTGAATATATTGATTACTTAGTCGAATTTCATGGAAGCCGTGATTATTTTGAGTGTCATGAAATCCTTGAGGAATATTGGAAAGAGGTTTCACCTGGTGAACGGGATTCCCATTGGGTCGGGTTTATCCAGCTTGCTGTCGCACTCTACCATCAACGGCGCGGGAATTTCAACGGTGCGGCAAAAACGATAAAAAAAGCGAAAGAAATCCTTTCAAAAAAAGAAGATGTTATTACTGAACTCGGAATGAACCCACATGAACTACTCGATATTATATCGTCAATTGAAAGACACATACATAACCAAACCCCTTATCAGAGCATCACTCTTCCATTAACTGATACAGAATTAATAAAAGCCTGCCAGACTTCCTGTAAGAATTCCGGATTTTTCTGGTGTATGCCAAGCAATTTAAACAATGCCGAACTCATACATCGTCACACTTTACGAGACCGCACAGAAGTTATTCAGGAAAGAAACAGGCAGTTACGGTTACGCAGGGAAAAACCTCAAACGTAAGCATAAAAAAAGAGACGCTTCCTATAGGGATCGCTTCTTTTTTAATTTTTATTGATAGAGACATCAAGCATTACGAAGAACAGCATCTTTTCTTCTATTTATGCAGGTGTTTCATTTCCGGGCAGGTCACATTTACCAAAAAACTCCGCTACATCATCTGTAGGTTGAACCTCTTTATCTGGATACTGCTCGATAATCGCTTTCACCATTGCCTTGCCCACACCTTGGGCCCTGAAGGAAGGATTGACAGAAATATGCTGTATTTTAATGATTCCTTCTTGAGAAAGATTAAGACCAGCCACACCAATTATTTCTTCTTCTTTCCATAGCAAAAGCTGCAAACTTTCATCAGATTCGTAATCCTTCATTGTCGTCTGTAATTTTTTTATGTCCTTTAAATCAGGCATAAACGACAATAAGCCCATTGCAATTTTTTCATGATTTTTTTTATATCTTATAAACATAGGATCCCTCGTCACTTAAGTACGTAGTATTTTTAAGAATATAGTACATCATACATAATAATACCTGTTCTTTCAATGCTACCCTAATTAGCATTTTCCTCGGTCAAACGATGAACACCCAGTAAATAATTCCCCAAACCAATCCCATTACTAGCAGGAGTGCAAGCAAGATATAGTTGTTTTGTTTCATAACAGCATGCTCTCCTTCACCCGGTAAGTTCACGCATCAACTTTTATATGTCGATTCCATTCTACTATAACAAGTCTTTACTGACAAATCAGGTTTTAATCTTTTTGTAAAATACTATAAAAACGTAAAGACTTTTTAGTTCGTATTCTATATTTTTCTTTGTAACTTTTGGTGAATCTGCTTATACTAGATAGCAGCTAGAAATTTCCTTTTTAAAGTGAATCTTTTTTTATGAATTTTCGTCTAGCATATTAAGGAGGCAGACTATGAAACAGAGTATGATAAAAAAGTATTGTGTTATTGCTTTAATGTTATGTTTATTCTTCCCAATTCGTGCTTTTGCTGATGCGGCAGTTGGGGATCAAGTGGTAACACTAGGTGAAAACTTGACCACTGAACAAAAAAACATGCTGCTCGCTGAAATGAAGGCACCAGCAGATGTAGAAATCTTAACCGTTACTAATCAAGAAGAGCATGAATATCTTGGGAAGTATATTGCTAAACGATTAATCGGTACCAAGGCGATATCCTCTTCTTCTATCACACTAGAAAAAGCGGGTACCGGTTTGACAGTTGAAACAAAGAATATTAATTGGGTTTCAGAAGAAATGTTTATCAACGCATTAGCAACAGCAGGTGTAAAGGATGCAGCCATTTATGCGACCGCACCCATTCCCGTATCTGGTACAGCTGCACTAACTGGAATTATTAAAGCCTATGAATTATCAGCCGATACAGCCATACCTGAAGACGTGAAACAAGCAGCCAATGAAGAAATGGTTAAAACGGCTGAGCTCGGTGATGAAGTCGGTGCTGAAAAAGCGGCCGCACTTATGACCAGAATTAAAGAACAAATGGCAGAAAATCCACCTAAAACAGATGATGATATTCGAACAATCATTGAAACTTCTTCTAAAGAAATCGGTCTGAACCTTACAGAAGATCAGATTCAAAGTCTGCTAGATTTATTCAAAAAACTAAAAGACTTAAATATTGATTGGAACCAAGTAGGCGATCAACTGGATAAAGCAAAAGAAAAATTAACCACCTTCCTTGAATCTGAAGAAAGTCAGGGGTTCTTGGATAAACTAAAAGGATTCTTCTCAAGTATCATCGACGCAATCAAGGCGTTGTTTTCCTAAAGCAGATGATAAATAGAGTTTAATCACAAAAAAGCGGGAGTCATTTAGGCTCCCGCTTCAGACAGTAGACAAACTCGGGTGAGATTTGAAATCGAGATGTTGATTTCCATTCCAGGCGCTTCGCTTTCCGCGGGCCTATTTGGTCCAAAAAATGCAAAAGAGGTTCGGAATGAAACCATTCCGAACCTCTTTTGTCTACAAACTGAAGCGGAAGTCATTTATACTCCCGCTTTTTTGTGTTGAAGAAACTGACAGTAACTTACTTTGTTGATACTTCCTGTAGAGCTAGATCATAACGGACTAAATCTTCATAGGTTTCCCGTTTAATAACTAATCTTGATTCCGCATTTTCAGTAAAAACGACAGCTGGTTTAGGAATACGATTATAATTATTCGCCATGGAATAACCATACGCCCCTGTGCAAAAGACAGCAAGTAGATCGCCGCGCCCGGACTTTGGTAATGGTAAATCCCAAATCAGCATATCGCCGCTTTCACAGCATTTCCCTGCAATCGCCACGGTTTCTTCAACAGGGTCGAGTGGACGATTTGCCAATACCGCTTCATATTTCGCTTCATACAGAGCTGGTCTGATGTTATCACTCATCCCTCCATCAACAGCTAAGTATTTTCGAACCTGTGGGACATCTTTTTCTGAGCCTACTTTATATAAAGTAATTCCGGCATCTCCGACAAGTGAACGTCCTGGTTCAATCCAGATTTCAGGCATCATTAATCTAGATTGATTAATATGATTTTGTACTTCTTTGACGATTTCTTCTACATAATAAGCCGGGGGCAGGGGCTCATCCTCTTTTGTATAGCGAATACCAAACCCGCCTCCTAGATTCAAAACTTTAGGCTGATAGTCAAATGCTTCATACCAAGCCTCTAGTTGTCCAAGAATTTTCTGCGCAGCTAAAATAAAACCTGTTGTTTGGAATATTTGGGAACCAATATGACAATGGATACCTAGAACAGTAATATTTTGGCTTGACAGCGCGGTTTTTAAGGCATGTTCAGCCTGACCGTTTAGTAAATCAAAGCCAAATTTTGAATCTTCCTGACCTGTCAGAATATAATCATGTGTATGAGCTTCAATTCCCGGTGTTACCCGCAGAAGAATCTTAACCTTTTGGTTTCGGTTTCTACAAAGTGTTTCAAGTAATTCGAGCTCTGAGAAATTATCGACCACAATACAGCCGACATTGGTCTCAAGAGCCATGATTAATTCTTCTTCACTTTTATTATTGCCATGGAAGTGAATCCGTTCAACCGGGAATTCTGCTTTTAAAGCCGTATAAAGCTCTCCCCCTGAAACAACATCGAGTGACAAACCTTCTTCCTCTGCTAACTGAATCATCGCAATGGAGGAAAAAGCTTTACTTGCATAAGCCACTTGTGCTGTCACGCCGAGATCCTCAAACGTTTGTTTAAAACCTCTAGCCCGTTCTCTAATTAAAGTAACATCATAAACATAAAGAGGTGTTCCATATTCTGCAGCCAGTTCCACTGTATCAACGCCGCCGATTTCTAAATGCCCTTGTTCATTTACTCGTTCAGTTCCATAGAAATGCATATTCCCTCTCCCTTTCTTGAAAAAGGTATCTAAATAATTGAGGCAGACTAGAAAGAGTCCTCTCCTTTTTGTAAAGGAAATCTTTTAACCCTTTCTCCATCAACCTCATATCTGTGTAATTTAGCCTTTTAACGCTTTATTTGAATAAATTTAAAATTACCACAACTTTTCGACAACATCAATACAAAATCCTACTTCGTCTGCCGATACTTATTCTGCGGATGGACAACACTTGGTCTGATTCGCGAACCAGGCAATGTCCTTCTTATTAAGATATGCGAGAAGGCCTTAGGACGAAATGGGATAAATGGCCATAGATAAGGTGTATTCAATGATTTTATACTTACCAGCAAGATAAAGAATAAAGTCATTCCACCTACTAAACCAGGCAAATGGAAGATGGCGACCATTATAAGGATTCCTAAACGGGCAATTTTATTTGCTACACCAAGCTCTAAACTAGGGGTAACAAAGGTTCCTATTGTGGCGACCGATACATAAAGAATAACCTCTGGTACGAATAATCCGACATCTATCGCAATTTGACCAATCAATACGGCAGCAATTAAGCCCATCGCAGTCGACAGTGGGGTTGGCGTATGAATGGCCGCCATCCGGAGAAATTCAATCCCGATTTCAGCGATGAATAACTGGACGATAATTGGGATATTTGTATGCTCATTAGGTCCAATAAACGCCAGTTTTTCGGGCAGCATTGAAGGTTCTAAGACAAACAAAAACCAGACAGGCAACAGAAAAATAGATGCGATAATCCCTAGAAATCTGACCCACCTGATCATCGTTCCTACCGCAGGAGACTGCCGGTACTCCTCTGCATGCTGCATATGATGAAAGATTGTGGTTGGAGTAAGGATAACGCTTGGTGAGGTATCGACAATAATAATGACATGGCCCTCTAATAGATGTGCAGCAGCCACATCCGGTCGTTCTGTATAGCGCACAAGCGGATACGGGTTATATCCTTGCTTGACAATAAATTCTTCAATCGTTTTATCGGCCATTGGCAGGCCGTCCAGATCAATGGCTTCTAATTCTTTACGGATGACCTCAATTAAATCTGGATCAGCAATATCTTTAATATAACCAATAGAGATATCCGTTTTTGAACGTTCCCCTACCTTCAGCATTTCAAAACGTAGATTCTCATCACGAATTCTGCGTCTCGTTAACGCGGTATTCAGAATGATATTTTCGACATACCCATCGCGAGATCCTCGGACGACCTTTTCTGTATCCGGCTCTTCAGGACTTCTCCCTGGATAACTTCTCACATCCACGACTAAGGCAGTGGGTGTACCATCAACTATAACACCGATGAGTCCAGATAAGACCTGATCGACCATTTCATCTAGCGTTTCAACTCGGCTGACTGATTGATTCACCAATCTATTTTCGATAATTTCAAAAACCTTCGTCTTATTCGTTTCTTTATCATTAATATGAACGAGCTGACTTAAAATGTCCGTAATGAAACTCGTATCACAAAGCCCGTTGACATAATACATTTGAATATCTGTTTTTAAGATGACAAACTTGCGGACACCCAGGTCAAAGCTGGTTCCAAGCCCGACATTTTTTTTGAAATATGCTTCTACTTGATCAGCGTCCTTATAGATCCTGGTCTTGTTCTCGTTTTCCGAACTCACGATACCCGCTCCTTTCCAAAATAAGTTCAACCGCTAACCTTGTAATGGGTGCTCCCTTACGATAATCGTCCCTGCTTGCCATTTTTCCAATGTCTCCGATTCCAACAACCAACGGTGCATGTAATTCATCAATACAGTAGACCGTATCTCCCGTGATTCTACCAAGTTCAAATTCAGCGGTGCCATTTTTATCTACGCCTTGTGGTGTCAAATTCCCTTCGCGATCAATACTTACATCAACTCTTGTCCACTCCGCATGTCTAGTCCTTGATGCAACAGCGATAATGCCCAGAACTTCAATTCCATCATCAAGAGC
This sequence comes from Peribacillus psychrosaccharolyticus ATCC 23296, assembly GCF_000305495.1. Lineage (GTDB taxonomy): Bacteria > Bacillota > Bacilli > Bacillales > DSM-1321 > Peribacillus > Peribacillus psychrosaccharolyticus. Next base: position 40,094 of record NZ_AJTN02000187.1, read on the forward strand.
CACATAGCGCATGGCTGTCTCTCCTGCCCCTTCACCGACAATTCCACTATCATCAAACATAACTAAAACAGGATCATAGGGAGCTTTTTTGATCATTCTGACTAATTGGGCACCTGAATGAACGGATGGATTTCCATACGACATTGAAATACATCGGCCGCCAATCTCCTTTGCCACAAGTTCCACTACTCGCTTTGCATATTCATCACCATCTGTAATTAAGATCACTTTTCGTTTCGCATCCATCAACTTGTTCCTTTCAGCACTTTGTTATAAATCGACAAAATAGAGCCATTGAAACAATGAACCAGCCACTTTTCCTAGTACAAGGGCCATCACCAAATGAATCACTTTATCCTGAAGCCCAATGCGTTTTGAAAGAATCGGAAAAACATTAATAACCTCCGTAAGCGCAGCTGCCAGCATTCCATTAAAGATCCCATCCGCCAGTCCGATTGGCAGCAGGATATACGCATGTATGTAAAACGATACACCTTGTAATTCGTTCCATCCAAAGAACACGATGCCTAAAACGATGGCCGCTTCATAGGCTGGAAGCCTCTTTTCAGTTTT
>NZ_AJTN02000186.1 GCF_000305495.1 Peribacillus psychrosaccharolyticus ATCC 23296
CATTCTTCTATTCACACTTTTAACATTTGTCATCCAAAACGGACTCTTTGATGGGATTTTCTACAGTTTCCGCAAATATTTTGAATCACAGAAGCCTAGCGGTGAACAAGAAGAAATATCCCGTTTGTCTGATTTACTTTCTATTAATTTAGGTGTTTTCTTTCTGATTGGGTTTTCCCTTCTGTTCGTCGTACTTGCAGGACTATTCATATACTACTTATAGAAAAGCAATTAAATGTCTATAATTTTACTAATGAATTCTAAAACAGTGGATTCATCCAGCATTTATCTCTACAATAAGAGAGATATGGTTTTATATTTAAGGAGTGACTATAGTGAAAAGAATATTCTCAGGCATACAGCCTACCGGTTCCGTAACGTTAGGAAACTATATTGGGGCTCTCAAACAATTTGTTGAGCTGCAGCATGAATACGACTGCTACTTCTGTATAGTTGATCAGCACGCTATTACGGTTCCACAGAACCCGCTTGAATTAAGAAAAAGTATCCGTAATCTTGCGGCACTTTATTTGGCAATTGGATTAGATCCAGAAAAAAACACCATTTTCATTCAATCTGAAGTCCCTGCTCACGCACAAGCTGGTTGGATGCTGCAATGTATCTCTACGATTGGTGAACTTGAGCGAATGACTCAATTCAAAGATAAAGCAACCGGCAAAGATAGTGTCCATGCCGGACTTCTCACCTACCCGCCATTAATGGCTGGTGATATTCTGCTTTATAATTCTGACCTAGTTCCAGTAGGAGACGATCAAAAGCAGCACATTGAGCTGACTCGTGATTTAGCTGAGCGCTTTAATAAAAAATACAATGATATCTTCACAATCCCTGAAATCAGCCTTCCAAAAGTTGGAGCACGGATTATGTCGTTGCAAGAACCAACTAGAAAAATGAGCAAATCAGATTCAAATAAAAAAGCGACCATTACTCTTCTTGATGATCCAAAACAAATTGAGAAAAAAATCAAGAGTGCGATCACCGATTCTGAAGGTATTGTCAAATATGATAAAGAAAACAAACCTGGTGTCAGTAATTTGCTCTCTATTTACTCGATTTTCAGTAAAAAGAGCATTCAAGACATTGAAAAGTTATATGAAGGAAAAGGTTATGGAGATTTCAAGTCAGATTTAGCTGATGTCATTTTAAGTGAAATCAAACCTATTCAAGACCGCTATCATGAGCTGCTTGAATCAACTGAACTTGATGAAATTCTTGACCGTGGTGCAGAAAAAGCAAACCTAGAAGCGAACAAAATGATTAAGAAGATGAGTAACGCTATGGGCCTTGGCCGTAAAAGAAAGAAATAAGCGAAAATGAGAAAGCCCGCCTGGGAATAAGGCGGGCTTTTCTCTTTCATTTTTTTACAGCATGGATGGACTGTCCCCAACTTCTAATTCCCAAAGCTTTTCAAAAAACGGCTGACCTTTAACAAGATGTTCGCAAAGCTGTAGGTGCTTATCAGTCCAGCCATACTGGATGGCATTATAGAGTTCCACCCAAGCCTGATCAAACTCCATCGCTTGTATTTCAGCATATTTTTCTGGTGCCCATTCCGTATACCAGTATCTCATTTCGGCTGTATGCTTTTCCGTTGATAAATGATCCATAGCCATAAACAGCAACTGTTTTAATTGTCGTTCTTTTCTCGTTAGCCCATTCATGAACAATGGGTCTGGCGATAAAATATGATATTCTCTTTCCGTTACGCTATCTTCAAAGGTATATTCCAAATCGGGATGGTTGTCGATCATATCGAACACAATTTGTTCCTGCCTTGGGATTAACCGGCTTTTACGGATTGGGATATGATATCCAATCGTGTCGACCGCTAATATTCCTTTACCATCTGTAATGATAAAACAATAATCCAGTTGAATTCGTTCATGATTTTTTCTTGCAAATGCTTTTTGGAAAACATCATTTAATAACGCCTTTGGCAGTTCCATTAAGTCGTTCTCTATGTAGTTGAAAAGCAATGGGGAGATTTTTAAAAGCGGAACCTGATCAAGCAGTTCAATTCCATCATCTTTTCTCCACTCGTGAAAGTGACAAATATTATAGCCGTTCTCCTCACCCTCAAACCAATTTACCCAAACATCATGAAGATATAGCATATTTTTACCCCTCACTAACGTAATCTGTATGTCCATCAGTATAGGCAGATTTTTGAAATATTATTCCTGAAATGAGCAACCTGATAAAATTCATCGAGAGATTAAACGATTCCCTCGATGAACTTTTTTGATTCAATTGAAAAGGAATGCTTGATTTCGAAAGGCTCTGCTTTTCGAACGAGATAATACCCTATACTGTAACCAAGCATTTTAGGATAAGGTGCTCTTCCCACTAAAAGCTTGTCATGTAAACGAGTGTCCCGCTTAATCGATGTATTCTCTTTTATATAGCTGTTCCATAGCTTCTCAAGTTCACTATCTTTATAAAGAGAAGTCCATTGTGCGAGTCCCTTTTTGCCTAAATAATGCTTAACCGTATGTTCTGCAAGCCCCTCCATCACCATTGAATCAAGCAGGGTGTACTCCCATTCATTTTTCGGGTATTTTTTTAACCGGCAGACATGGTGGTACTCATGAATAATCAAGGCTTTAAGCTCTATCTCGCTGATCTCAGGTGTGATAAACAAAAATAACTTATCAGCGAAAGCCAAACCTGACTTACTTTCAAGAGCACGTGAAAGAAACCCTGATGATCGCAGCGGAAAAATATACACAGGGATATCTGGTCCGTTCCATCCTTTTTGCAGCTTGATTAAAATGCTCTTAGCTCGTATCCAAACCTTCTCCTCAGTCATCTTGTCTACCAGAGGGTCGAGCCTCATGGCTTTGGTGAACATGCCGTGATTCTGCAAAAAACGGTAAATTTCTTCTGGTTCCTCATTTGAAAATAAATGTTTTAAACGGTCACAGATCGCGATCGGATTCATACGATCTTCCCTTAACCACATATCAGTCTCTATAATACCCAATCTAAGATGCACCCCCATTTGCTCTATGTCACATATAATATGTTAGATACTAAATGTTGCCCCTTCTCTACTTTTTGACTTTATGTAAATTACTGCTGCTTATTCATACTTTTTTAGCAGGGGGTGCGAATACTAGTAACAAAAAAACCCTCCTGAACATTCAGGAGGGGACTAGATTAAGCTTGAAATTTTTTAAAGACAATCGTTGCATTATGACCACCAAAGCCAAGAGAATTACTCATTACCGCATTTACTTCTGCTTGTCTCGAACCTTCAGTAACATAATCAAGATCACAATCTGGATCTGGATTAACAAGATTAATTGTCGGTGGAATCACGCTATCACGAATGGCTTGGATGGAGAAAATGGCTTCGACTCCTCCAGCAGCCCCTAATAAATGTCCCGTCATTGATTTAGTCGAGCTGATAGCCAATTTGTAGGCATGCTCGCCAAATACTTCTTTAACTGCCATCGTTTCATATTGATCGTTATACGGTGTGCTTGTACCATGAGCATTAATGTATTGAATGTCCTCAGGCACCATACCTGCATCGTTAAGTGCTTGCTTCATAGCACGGGCCCCGCCTTCGCCTCCAGGTGCTGGGGCAGTTATATGATAGGCATCCCCAGTTGATCCATATCCAATGATTTCAGCATATATTTTTGCACCGCGTTTTTGAGCATATTCAAGTTCTTCCAGAACAATGACTCCTGCTCCTTCGCCAATAACGAATCCATCACGATCTTTATCAAATGGACGGCTGGCTGAGTTTTGGTCTGGATTAGTTGAAAGCGCCGTATTGGCACAGAATCCAGCTACAGCCATTTTGGTAATAGGGGCTTCAGCACCACCAGTTACCATTGCGTCCGCGTCTCCGCGCTGTATGGCTTTAAACGCATCACCAATTGAATTGGTTCCCGTTGCACATGCGGTTACCGTACAAGAGTTAATTCCTTTAGCACCTAACATAATTGAAACCTGACCAGCTGCCATATCTGGAATCATCATTGGTACAAAGAATGGACTAACTCGCTTATAGCCACGCTTTAAAAAGATTTCATGTTGAGTTTCCAGCGTCTCAAGTCCACCGATCCCTGAACCAATCCACACTCCGATACGCTCAGCATTTTCATCAGTAATCTCTAGATCAGCATCTTTAACAGCCATTGCTGCCGCTGCAATCGCATAATGTGTAAAACGGTCCATCTTCCGTGCTTCTTTACGGTCTGTATATTGTTCAATATTAAAGTCTTTTACTTCAGCAGCAACCTTTGCCGGAAATTCTTCGGCATTTAATCTTGTTAATGGTCCAATGCCTGATTTACCGGCAACTATATTATCCCACGTTGTTTCTGCGTCATTTCCAAGCGGGGTTACTGCCCCGAGTCCTGTGACTACTACCCTGCGTTTATTCATTCATTTTCGCCCCTTTACTAGTAACGTTATCTATACATCCCATTGTGTGTTTCCTTTATCTTCCCCAGCGGAGAGCAATGGCGCCCCATGTTAATCCTCCGCCAAAGCCTACTAATACAAGTACGTCATCATCCTTGATCTTACCTGTTTCATATGCATCCACCATAGCGATTGGAATAGATGCTGATGAGGTATTTCCATATTTATGAACTGTTTTTGCCATTTTTTCAACGGGGAGCTTCAGACGTTCTCTCGAAGCTTCCATAATGCGGATATTTGCCTGATGAGGAACTAGAAAATCAATATCGTCCAAGGTCAGGCCTGCTTTTTCTATCACATTTAATGAAGATTCGCCCATCTGACGAACCGCAAATTTAAACACCTCACGGCCATTCATCACGATATGGTCTTCTTCATTTTGATACAAATGCGGTGCACCTGTACCATCAGCACCTAATTCAAACGAAAGAATTCCGCGTCCTTCAGATACAGGACCAATGACTGCCGCACCAGCACCATCTCCAAAAAGAACTGCTGTATTACGGTCATTCCAGTTTGTTACACTAGAGAGCTTTTCAACACCGACAATTAGAACATGACGATACGTTCCTGTCATAACGAACTGTGACGCAGTAATCATTGCATACATAAATCCTGCACACGCCGCACTCACATCCATTGCTGCTGCCTTTTTTGCACCAAGCTTTTCCTGGAGCATACATGCGACAGTAGGAAATGGCTGATCAGGTGTAACTGTTGCCACTAAAATTAAATCAATATCTTCAGCGTTCACTTCTGCATCCTTTAATGCCGCTTTTGCTGCTTCATAAGCCATATCTGACGAATGACAATCATCGGAAGCAATTCGGCGTTCTTCTATTCCAGTCATGGTACGGATCCATTCATCAGAAGTATCCATCATTTTTTCCAAATCAAAATTAGTTAAAACCTTTTCTGGCAAATAGCGGCCCATTCCAAGTATCCCAGCATTCATAGTACCAGCCCCTTATTTATAAATAAAATATTATCATCAATTAATATTACCTGGTACTAATTTTATACAAAACCAGACCATGTTGCAAGAACTTGTTTAGAAGCGGTATTCTTTTTCAGCTTAACCGGACATGAGCCTGCGCCTTTCCAAAAAGGCAGACATATAGTAGTAACAAAACGTTTGATAAGGAGAGAATCGCTATGGAAAACGAAGAAACACAGAAACCATCGGTTCGAAAAGACCCCTTCTCTCGGATGATGTTCTCTCCAAGAGAAGCACAACAACAGGAAATTATTGAACCTCCCGTTCCTGAATCAACAATAGATTATATGCAGTTAATGGAGAGCGTTGACACATTAATGACTGTTTACGATGATTTGAAGCCATCGTTGAAAAAACTAAGTCCGGTTCTTATCACCTTATTAACAAAATTTAGCGGCGAAAAAAATAGGCAGCCCTTTAAGACTGCCTATCCCTTATTTCGTTGCATCTTTTATTCCCAGTTCATATGCTTCTTGCATAATTTTTTTAAATAAATCCATAAACGGCTCAGCTAAATCCATTGTGAAATCAATACCTGAAGCGTCTAATTTTGCTTTTGCCTCTGGGAAGTACTTCATTGCAATCCCCATAAATTCTAATGTTTTATCTTCTGACATTTTATCCATCCTCCTTCCACGCTATCCTTTTTCATTTACCCATTTTTAATTCTACACTACCTGCAAAAAAATTTCTTCTATCTCTGTTACTCACTTATACTCAAACGTTTCATTTTTTCAAAATGTTCGATTTGTAAAGCGATCCCTTGTTTTGGTGTAACAGAGTTAATCACTTTATGATAAAAAGCTTTTTCATTATATACCCTATTCTCTACCGATGTAAGCGTTTTGATAAGCTCAGGTTTGTTTAGCTCTTCCGCACAAGCTGCCCATTGATTTTCACTCACACTTTCTAGAATAATCGTTTGATGCTCTTGTTTTTGAATCTCAGGAAGAGCAGTAAGAACATCATCGATGAAGATTGCATCTAGGCGATAGTCATTCTTGCAGGTTCGTAAAAGTTCGTTCGTATCAACATCACTAATTGCTGCTGCAAAAGCCATCGTTTCAGGCTGCCATGGCCCATAAACCGTCGGCAGGAAAATGATTTTTTCTGATTTAAACCTTTTCCATTCTATAAAGGTTTGTTCACTCTCTTGTACCATTGGACATAATACCATGACAATCGGAGCCTTATCCTCTCCCCAAAGCTGAAGAACGTTCCTAAGCTCTTCAGGAGATATTCGGCAATTATCACGATTAATCTGAATATCATACCAATCAATAAAGACTGTAGTCTGCTCTGAAACCTTTACTTCCTTAAGTTGGTCTAAGGTTAAAAATGAATAATTAGCATTACGCCCGATATACAAGTCCATCTCATTGTTTTCTATATCCGTAGAATCATCTATACCGATGACTGTTTTTCCTTTTTCGAGCAGCTCATTTGTCAGGTGAAAGCCGATAAATTGATGAACACCGATCACAATTGTTTGTTCCATTTTTCCGCCTCCATACATGTATTGTTCTTGCTGTATCGTATGCAGGTAGATTGAAGAATAGTTCAGAAGAAATAAGTATGTAAAAAAGGCTCTTATAAAGAACCTTCATAGAGTTTAAAAAATCTTTGAATTTGAGAAGCAATTTTGTATCTTTTTTCTGGAAGGAGATACGTAATATCCACTTCTTTCCCTTCTCGATTCTGAAGTTCACGATACAATTTATGAAGTTTTTCATCCGTTCTCTCTAACACTTGGATAATTTTAAGCGGTACGTTTGATAATTGGGGAATATTATCCTTACTGCTGATCAAGGCTTCATATTCTTTTGGAGTCATTTCATTTGCTTCCGCTGCTTCATGGAGCCATTTTTTATAGAAAAAAACATTTTCCTTTTCCTTGTCCATTTTTTGTTTAAGAAACAAAGTAGGATTGATAAACACTGCCGAACGGATGTGATCGCCCATTTTTTCCATTAAACTTAGTGCAGTAAGCGCACCAGAACCTTCAGCCAAAATATGAACATTCTGATTAAGAATCTCGCTTTTCATCATCATATGATAAAGTTTTGCTGCAAGATCAGCGGATTTCGCACTCCCCCAATTTGCCCCATATAAGTTCGACGAAAATAAGACATACCCCGCACTCTTTAAATGGTCTAGTATTTGCTTTCGACCAGGATGCTGGAGCCAATAACTAGTGTTATCTTCTACAAAATGAGTTCGGTCTCCAATTATGAGGACCCCAAAACCACTCGGCTGAACGGGATAATAGACGATATTCCATTGTCCATCGAATTGAAATGTTCGCTGTTCCATGATTACATGCTCCTTTAAGAAGTCTTACTTACTATATACTCTATGCCTCGTGTATTATTTTGATAGGGGTTATGCCTATCGTATCACGCCCAAATAGTAATAGAAAAAGAAAAATGGACAACCAGCTCTATTTTTACATAATAATATATAAATAACCCGTTTTAACTGCATATTAATTATGGTATGATAAAGATGATTGCAGTGGAATGGGGTGAACATTAATGAAATTTATTATGACATTTTTCTGGACATTCATTTTAGCACATATGCTTACATATGTTGTTTCATCCATGATCGGAGCTGCTTATGACTTCACAACTGGTACAATCCTAGGAATTGCAGCGCCAATTCTTATTATGATTATTCCAGCTATCATGCCTGAAGGTCCCTCAAAAGAAGCTCATCATTGATTGATTTGAAGTCCACATTTAGTCCCGAGGCACACAATTGTGATGCCTCTTTTTTTATGCGAAAAATTAGGATGAATGACGCTTAAACTCGACTTAAATCATTCCAATCCAAGCTCACATTTTTATTAACCCCATCCTGCCCCCAATAGGCTTTTGCACACAAATATACCTCGAGTGCACAGGATCTCCCTTTTTTTGCACATAAATAAGCTCCATTTGCACACTTTTCCCTCCATTTTGCACAATGCAGCTTAAAGCAGCGTTAAAAATACCCCTGCAGCACAGGTTCAAGAACCGTTTGCTTTATAAATAAGTGTATCTGGCGTTTATGATGACACATTTTCAACAACCCCGCTTAATTGTCTTAGAAAACCAAAGAGGTAGACTGCAATATGCATAGTCTACCTCTTCAGGGTTCGTGCTTTAGTTTATACTTAGTACTAATTCGTGATTTTTGTAGTCAATTAATACTTCATGCTGTCCTTCTAATGTTCCCGCAATAATTTCACGGGCGAGTTTTGTTTCTACTTGTTTTTGAATAAACCGTTTCAGTGGACGGGCTCCATATACAGCGTCATATCCCTGTTCGGCGATGAATTCCTTCGCCGCATCGGATATATCCAGGTCAATTTGCTGATCTTGCAGGCGAAGTTTTAGCTGTACAATCATCTGAGCTACAATTTGGACGATTTCATTTTTAGACAAAGGCTTAAATAAGATTATGTCATCGATCCGGTTGAGTAACTCTGGACGGAAATGCCCTCTTAATTCAGAAAACACTTGGTCCTTTATACTTTCTTCAATACCTTCTTCAGGATTTGCAGCTTGCAGAAGGTATTGGGAACCAATATTTGATGTCATAATAATAACTGTGTTTTTACAGTCAATGGTACGGCCCTGTGAGTCGGTAATGCGGCCGTCGTCCAGCATTTGCAGGAGGATATTAAATACTTCTGGGTGTGCCTTTTCAATTTCATCCAGCAAGATGACTGAGTAAGGCTTACGGCGGATGGCTTCTGTAAGCTGACCGCCCTCTTCAAACCCCACATATCCAGGGGGAGCTCCAATCAATCGGGAAACGGAGTGCTTTTCCATGTATTCGGACATGTCTATGCGAATCATATGCTCCTCACTGTCAAAAAGTGTTTCCGCCAACGCTTTCACTAGTTCCGTTTTCCCAACACCTGTTGGCCCAAGAAAAATAAAGGAACCTATTGGACGGTTTGGATCTTTAATCCCTGCTCTAGCTCGTAACACAGCATCTGAAACCAGTTCAACCGCTTCTTCTTGTCCAATAACCCTTTCATGCAAGATGTTCGCTAGCTTCAATAGTTTTTGACGTTCACCTTCAACCAGTTTAACGACTGGTATTCCTGTCCAGCGGGCCACAATGGAGGCAATCTCCTCTTCTGTTACCTCTTCACGCAGCAAACGAGAATCCTTTTTCCCACTTTCAAGTTGTACTTCCAAAGCTGCTAGTTCTTTTTCTTTTTGTGGAATTTTCCCATGCCGCAATTCGGCTGCTTTATTCAAATCGTATTCATCTTCTGCTTTTTCCAGTTCCCGGCGCAGCTTTTCAAGCTCCTCCCGATGGTCTTGAACATCTTGCAGAGAGGATTTTTCCATCTGCCAACGTGCTTTCATACTATTTGCCTGGTCACGCTGATCAGCTAATTCCTTTTGCAGCACAGATAGACGCTCTTTACTTTGTGGATCGTCTTCAAGATTTAAAGCAGCTTCTTCAATTTCGAGCTGCATCACTTTTCGGGTAATTTCGTCAAGCTCGGTTGGCATCGAATCAATTTCTGTACGAATCATTGCACAGGCTTCATCTACTAAATCAATCGCTTTATCAGGTAAGTAACGATCCGTAATATAACGATTGGATAAGGACGCTGCTGCTACTAAAGCACGGTCGTGTATTCTCACTCCATGATGGACTTCGTATCGTTCTTTCAAACCGCGTAGAATTGAAATGGTATCTTCCACATCTGGTTCACTAACAAGCACCTGTTGGAATCTTCGTTCAAGTGCAGGATCTTTTTCGATGTATTTACGATATTCATCAAGTGTTGTTGCTCCAATACAATGGAGTTCCCCTCTAGCAAGCATAGGCTTCAGCATATTCCCGGCATCCATTGCCCCATCCGTGCGGCCTGCCCCAACAATTGTGTGAAGCTCGTCAATAAACAAGAGAATTTTCCCATCACTTTTTTTCACTTCATTTAATACGGCCTTTAACCGTTCCTCAAATTCGCCGCGGAATTTTGCTCCTGCAACAAGCGAGCTCATATCAAGGGAAAACACGGTTTTATCTTTCAGGCCCTCTGGGACATCTTTACGAACAATCCGTTGTGCAAGGCCTTCCACAATCGCCGTTTTTCCGACGCCTGGCTCTCCTATCAAAACTGGATTATTTTTCGTCTTCCGGGATAGAATCCGTATCACATTACGAATTTCTGAATCTCTGCCGATAACGGGATCTACTTTTCCGTTGCGGACTTCAGCCACTAGATCCCGGCCATATTTTTTTAAGACTTCATAGGTATTTTCTGGATTTTGGCTTGTCACCCGTTGATTCCCCCTAATTTGTTTAATGATGGCGAGCATCGATTGATACGTAATATCGAAAGGAGCAAACAGCTTCTTAATGCCTTGCTTATTCTCTTTCACAATGGCAAGCAAAATATGTTCGACTGACAAATATTCATCGTCAAATTCGTGCATCTGTTTTTCCGCTGTATCTAAAATGGTTTGCAAGGAACTAGACATATACAACCCGCTGTTTGTACCGGAAACCTGGGGCAGCTTAGATAGTTCAGTTTGCAGTTCTTCAGTAAATCGTTTAACTGGACGACCACTTTCAGATAACACCCTTGCCAACATGCTATCGTCTTGAGAAATTAAAGCCGATAGCAAATGGAATTCATTCAACTCAGGATTTTTTTGTTTCAAGGCTATTTCTTGGGCGCTTACAAAGGCGTCCTGTAATTTGTCTGTCATTTTCTTCATATCCAACTTTGGTTCCTCCTCGATGAAAAAGTTTGACCTTTTTTGACCTTTACTTAATTATACTATTTTCCAAAGAGATGTAAAGCAAAAACCCAACCTTTAAATCGCGCTTTTTTATTGCGCTATGTAAGAAAAAAACCCTTCCTCACTGCATATGCAGGAGGAAAGGATTTTTTATGGTTTGCGTTGATACATCCAAACACGATTCTGATTCGTCGTATCAGGAAAATGATCCCCAGCGTTTAGCTTGACCTTCTGAGGGTTGAGAACAGTGCTTCCCGTTTCGCCAATTTCAACATATACCCCATTATTAGGTGCTTTTTGACCTGCTTTAAATTGATGATTTTGTCCCACAGGAACCCTCCTTTAACCGGCTGCATTCTTATTGTTTCCGAGTGTTCCTGATTTCATGAATATTAGTATGTAAAAAAAGTGCCTGCAGGTGTCTGCAGGCACTCAGTTTGTATACAAAAGAGGTAAATGGTTCATTCCGTACCTCTTTTGGCATTTTTTTCACATTTCATGGAATTTCCCCTGCTTATCAAGGCAACTAAGTCTCTAATTAGACTGTTTTCCATCTTTAAATTGTATCTGCTTTCAGGATCACTTGTGTTCTACTTAATAATCTTTGATTCTTCCTGTTCGAACGGATTTGTCGGAAAGAGTTTTCTTCGTAATTCCCCCGATTTGAATGGATCTCCTCCTAAATCTGCTCTTGGGTAGCACGTGTTTCCATTTGAGCGTCGGACTAAAATCCAAATTAAATGTAGAAAGACCGTTGATTGGAGTGTTGGCGTGAAGACTCCTGCGGGAACAGCGGGACAGGTGAGACCCTGCAGGAGCGTAAGCGACGAGGAGGCTGCCCCGCGGAAAGCGAAACGCCTGGAACGGAAATCCCAGCCGCATTTTAAAAACTAAAAAAGAAGACTGTAGACAAACTCGATTTCCACCCGAGTTTGTCTACAGTCTGAGTGCCTGCAGGTGTCTGCAGGCACTTTTTTCATGAAAGTAAATCAACGAGCACAGCTTTTTGAGCATGAAGTCGATTACCGGCTTGATGGAAGACGACTGAATTGGGGCCATCGATAATTTCTCCAGTGACTTCTTCACCACGGTGTGCTGGCAAACAATGCATAAACAAATAATTAGGCTTCGCATGCTTAATAAGTTCTGCATTGATTTGATAGGGTTTAAATACCTCAAGTCTCGTAATATTTTCCTGTTCATATCCCATTGATGTCCAAACATCAGCATATACGATATCCGCGTCCTTAATGGCATCGATTGGTGATTGTGTCACAAGAACCTTACTGCCTTGGATCTCAGCTGCTTCTTCGGCAAACTTCACAATATCCGCATCCGGTTCATAGCCCTTCGGTGACGCGATAGCAATATCAATACCTGTTTTAGCACATGCAAGCATGAGTGAGTGGACAACGTTATTCCCATCACCTATATAAGCTAGTTTTAATCCTTTAAGTGAACCCTTAATTTCTTTAATCGTAAGTAAATCTGCTAGCGCTTGACAAGGGTGATAGGTGTCCGTTAACCCATTAATAACAGGGATGGTTGCTGCGTTTGCCAACTCTTCGATTTTGTCATGACCAAACGTTCTGATCATAATGCCATCGATATATTCGGAAAGGACTTTCGCTGTATCAGAAATTG
>NZ_AJTN02000185.1 GCF_000305495.1 Peribacillus psychrosaccharolyticus ATCC 23296
AGAATCCTTCCCTAAAAGCAATTTCAGTTGATCCTAAGAAAATACCTTTGGGAACAAAAGTATATGTTGAGGGATATGGCTATGCAGTTGCTGCAGATAAAGGGAGCTCAATTAAAGGAAATAAAATTGATGTCTTTATCTCTTCAAAAGCAAAAGCTATTAAATGGGGAGTTAAAACTGTTAAAATAAGAGTTTATAAATAATTCATTAAGGACTCGGAAACCTATCCGAGTCTTTTTCTCTACTTTAATGAGTTTTCCAAATATTTAGATAATGGTATAATCATAGTGAACTTCTACCTTATCTAAGGAAAGGGGAAAATATGAATATTGTCATTATTGGTGCTGGCGCATTAGGAGTTTATTATGGAGCTAGATGGCAAGAATCCGGACAGCCTGTTCAATTTTTGGTAAGAGAACGTCGAGCCCGGCAAATCGCTGAGGAGGGCTTATATGTAACTAGCCCGCATGGTAATTATCTCTTTCATGAGATTGATTACACCGAGAATGTTGAAGACATTGAAAACCCAGACTTAATCCTGCTTTCTGTAAAAGGCCATCATCTAGAAGGAACACTTCCTGCTTTAACCTACTTAGTAGAAAAAGGAGCAAAAATCCTCCCCATCTTAAATGGTCTGGAACATATTCATATTCTCCAACAAACGTTTGGCGAAGAAGCTGTTATGGGCGGTTCAGCTTATATTATTGCTACTCTCAACGAAAGAGGACATGTTGTTCATTCCAGTACACAACATGACTTAGTATTCGGACCCCTTCATCCCTCCCAGCAAGAGCTATGTGCTCAAATAGAGAATATCTCTGATCAAGCGATTATGGATGCTCACCATTCTACTCAGATACTCCGAAGGATCTGGCAGAAATATATATTCATTAATGCCTTTTCCGGTGTGACTACAGCTGCCAATCTGAACATTGGAACAATCCGTCATTATCCAGAAACCTTCAGCCTGCTGAAAAAGGTGTTGATTGAGATGCAGCAATTAGCAGCAGCGTATGATATAGAGATCACGGACAACCAAATAGCCCAAAGCATCCAGCAGCTGCATGACCTTCCCGATGAAGCAACCTCCTCCATGCATCAGGACAGGAGAAAATTCTTAACGCTTGAAGTTGAGCATCTGCAGGGCGGTGCACTTAGACTCGCTTCAATGGCAGGCATCAAACTGCCAGTCATTGAAACCCTATATGGAATCATTAAACCATTTGAAAATTAACTAACCACCACCCGAAAACGGGTGGTGGTGTTTATATTATAATCAATTCCTCTTAGGTAACTCTAATACAATCTTGGTTCCTTTCATAGGCGCAGAATAGATTTCTACCAATCCTCCAGCAGATTTAGCTCTTTCTTCCATGCTAAATATCCCTACACCTGAAGTATTTGATTTATGATCAAATCCCTGACCATTGTCTTCTATAAGTACCCGAATATGATCTGCCTCTTCCCGCATGATTACTTTTGCTTTATCGACATACGCATATTTACGGATATTAGTAAGTGCCTCCTGGATAATTCGGTAGATTGTTAGTTCAGCATTACTGTCAAGCCTTGTTAAAAGTCCACATTCAAATTCAACATCGATTTCATAAAACTCTGCATAGCGCACTAAATATGAGCGGATTGCCGGCAACAAACCAAGGTCGTCTAGTACTGAGGGACGAAGCTCCCAAGATATCTCTCGCACATCCTTGATTAGGTTAGATGTCTCATCATGCATTTGCTGCAACAGCGGATGGTCAATCTCAGCTTGAACGCGGCTGATCGTAATTAAATGGCTATAAAGATTTTGCCCAATTCCATCATGGAGGTTTCTAGACAATACCTTCCTTTCTTCTTCCTGTACATCAATAATCCTGGTCATCATTCGTTGTAATTCTTCTTCTACTCGCTTTCTTTCGGTAATTTCGTAACGAATGGCTAGGTATTGATAAGGAGTACCCTCCTCATTCATGAACGGAACAATGGTGGTATCTACCCAATAAATGGTTCCATCTTTCGCTTTATTTCGAAGTTCACCCTTCCAGACCTGACCATTGGAAATTTTCTTCCATAGGTTCTGAAAAAATGTTTTTGAGTGGTAGTTTGAATTAATGATTCGATGGTCTTTTCCTAGCAATTCTTGTTTCGAATACTTAGATATCTGACAAAATTGATCATTAACATACGTGATCTTTCCCTTCGAATTAGTGATGGCCACAATTGATGACTCGTCCAGGGCAAACTTTAAATCACTTAATTCTTTGATCGATGTCTCTAATTCTTCAACGACTCGTTTATGGTCCGTCACATCCTGCCGAATCGCCAGATATTGATAGGGTTTATCCTTTTCGTTCATGAACGGTACAATGGTTGTATCCACCCAATAGTAACTACCATCTTTTGCTTTATTCCTTAGTTCTCCACGCCAAACTTTTCCACTACTGATTGTACGCCATAAATCACGCATAAATTCCTGACTATGATACCCTGAATTAATCATGCGGTGATCCCTGCCTATTAATTCATTTGCTGTATATTGTGAAATATTGCAAAACTGCTCATTAACATAGAGAATAACACCTTTATGATCAGTAATGGCCACAATTGCCGCCTCATCAATCGCATATTTTAAATCAATTAATTCATTTAACGGCTGAGAGAGTTCTTTGTCCATTTTGGACTGATCTCTCACATTATGTATGATAAAAAGGAAATATTGCTTATTATCTGAAATGAAGCTATTCACTTTTAAGAACAATGGAAAAGTATACCCTTCCCGATGTTTTCCATAGAACTGCAGGACATATCCCTCTTCAATTTCATCAAGCTTTATATCAGGAATCAGCTCATGGATATATACACAATATCCAGTTTTATAACCGAAATAGTTAATTGCTTCATTATTCATATAGATAACAATGCCTGATTGATTAACCAGAATCGTTTCTTCACTAGAACCAGGCATCATAGGCCTTTTTTTAATGTCATCAAAGTTGTTCATTTACTGACCTCCTGCTTAAAGTGAATGATTGGAATTAAACATTATCTCCAGCTTGTGCACATACTTTGCGATGCTGTTTTGTTCATTCTCAGTAAATAGATGACTGCTTCTATTCCCAGCTAATAATGCTCCTTTTGCCGTTCCATTTATTAGTAGAGGAACTGAATAAGCTGAAAGTAACTGTTCTGCCAGCATAATCGGATGTTCTAAAACCATACTGCTTTTATCATTTGATAGGTCGGATATCATCATAGGCCGGCCGGTCGAAATCACTTTGCCGGCAATCCCCTTTCCATAACGGACCGTAATCCTCTTATACTTCTCATTTCTGTTTCCAGATGCATAAGGCCATTTTATATCCGTACCTATGTCATCTTGAATGGCTATGGCTGCAAAATCACAGTTTAATTCAGCACGCATCTCGTGACAAACATCTAAAACATCCGAAAACGTGGGTTGATCCATATCTGCGTCACTTCCCCTATATTCCATAGCCAAGCAGCCCCTTTTTTAATGCATACGCGACTAATTCAGGTCTTTTTTTCATTTGGAGTTTTTCCATCACATGTCCTTTGTGGTTTTCTACTGTTTTCACACTAATAATGAGCTGCTCGGCGATTTCTTTATTAGAAAAGCCTTTTGCAATTAATGCGAGCACTTCCTTTTCCCGGTCAGACAGCAGACTGTAAGTGTCTACTCCGCCTTTTTGAATCGTACCCATGTATTCTTCCATCAGCCGCTTGGTTGCAGAAGGATGAAGATAAGCATCACCAGCTGCAACAGAACGAATAGCCGTAACCAATTCATGGTGGGGAGCACTCTTTAAAATACAGCCAGATGCACCAGCTTGTATTCCCCTGAATAAGTATTCTTCATCATCATGCATAGTAAGAATTAAAATGGTCACCTCCGGCAGCAATTTTTTCAACTCAGAGGTAGCCGACAAACCATCCTTTCCATGCGGCATACTTAAATCCATGACAATTACATCTGGATTTAACTCTAATGCTTTTTGTATTCCTTCATTTCCTTCAGATGCTTCCCCCACTACTTCAAGGTCATCATGAGAATTTAACAGCATGGTTAACCCCATTCTGACTACTGCATGGTCATCTACTAGAAGTACATTAATCATAATTTACCCTCTCCCTTTTCCCCAATCTCTTTATAAGGGCATGTCAATCAGTATACTCGTTCCTTTTCCTTGTGTGGAAGCAATGTCACATGTCCCTCCCGCTAAAAGCATCCTTTCCTGCATAGCTCCCAATCCTGAGGAAAGATTTTCTTTTAACACTTTCTTCACATTAAACCCCTGTCCGTGATCTACAATTACCACTTTTATTTCCTCTTCCCTCCAATCAAGCTGGATAGAAGCGGAATCTATATCCGCATATTTAGCAATATTGATTAATGCTTCTTGGCAAACACGGAAGACAGCAATTTTATTTTGATCAGGCAGGATCTTTTCTTCTCCAATTGATTCAACACTCACTACAATTCCATAGGTTGACGTATATAATCTTACATAACTCTTTATTGCAGACACTAAACCTAAAGAAAGAGTAGGGGGATGCAGTTCAACTGAAAGCATCTGAATTTCTTTAATCGTTCTTTCCATTGTTTGCTGCATTTCCTGAAGATAAGCCTTCATTCCTGGTTGTTCAATTCCCATCTCGATATACTGCAGGCCCGTATACAGGCTATAAAGTGTTTGGCCGACACCTTCATGGAGTTCCAGCGCTATTCGTTTTAATTCTTCATCTTGAGACTGAATAATATATGAACTAATACTTTTTGTAACAGGAATTCCTTCCATGGTGGTGCCTCCTATTAGTTTGCAGTTTGTTTAATACAGAAAAAAGGTGACAGCGCCAAAGAAACCTTCAGCCCCATCACACTCTTTTTCTTAAGTCGTCATATTTATTTTTTGTAATCCGTTATATCACTAAGTAGACCGGCATACTGCTTAACTTCACCTGCATCGTCTTTTATCGCACTGATCGTAAGCCATTCTAAATAGTTTTGTCCGTCCTTACGACGATTCCAAATTTCTCCTTGCCAATACCCTTTTTCTTTAATCGTTTTCCACATCTCTGTATAAAATTCCGGCGACTGCTTGCCAGATTGCATCATACTAGGATTCTGACCGATAACCTCTTGCTCACTGTAGCCTGTAAGCTTGGTGAATGCTGGGTTTGTCATTATAATTTTACCACTTTTATCTGTGACTAGCAGCCCTTCACCTGTTGCATTGACCACTTCCTTTGTCAACGCAAGTCTTTCTTGGAAGTGCATCCAAATGACAAGCACTAAGCTGGCAAGCGCCACTTCTGATAATGCCATAAAGCCTATAGCATAATGTCCTGTTAAACTGAATAAGAAGGCTAGGATAAGCGGCGGAAAGAAACCGCCCAGACCACCCATAGCTGATACAATCCCGTTTGCAATACCAGCTTGCTTTTGAAAATAACCCGGTACTAATTTAAAAATGACTCCATTTCCCATCCCTGAACAAAAGGCAATTCCGATACATCCAACTGAATACCACATGATAGTCGGTGAGAAGGATAAAAGAACTCCGAATAAGCTAAATCCTGTAAATACATAGATTAACAGAATAAGTGGTTGAATTCGATCAGCCAGCCAGCCTCCAATTGGACGCATAACGGTTGCCACAGCAATGAATCCAGCTGTTCGTAATCCCGCATCAACCTTTTCCAGTTCGAAATTCATCACTAAAAAGTTGGGAAGATATACAGTGAAAGCAACAAAGGAACCGAAGGTAATAAAATAGAAAAGACTCAAAAGCCATAACTTTTCATTTTTATAGACACTTTTTATCTGAACAATTAGTGGTGTCTTGACCTTCACTTCGTGCTTATCACCAAGGAAAAAGTTAAGAATAACGAAAACTCCAAGTAGAATCATATAAAGCTGAACGGTAGCACTCCAGCCTATTTTAGTTGCTACGACCGGTGCGGCAAACGTACTAATTGCAGTACCGATATTACCTGCGCCATAGATTCCATTTACAAAGCCATGCTTTTCTTTCGGATAATATTTAGGAACTGAGGTAACACCCACGGAGAATACCGCTCCTCCAAGTCCTAAGAACAACCCTCCAATTAATAAATCAATAAATGAATCTGCCACACTTATATAATATATAGGGAAGAATAATAGCACAAAACTAATCAAGAAAATGATACGCGCCCCAATCTGATTTGCATAGTAACCAAGCGGAACACGCAAAATGGAACCAAGAACAACAGGGATGGCGGTTACCCAAGCAAGCTGCTCTGGAGGGATCGCTATGTCCTCTTTAATAAATGGAAGTAAGGATGAAAGCAGCACCCAAATCATAAACCCTACAACCAAATTCATTGTTTGCAGCGGCAGTTGAATTTTCTTAATCATGATTAACACTTTCCTTTCGGATTAGGTAAAATAATTGTCCTTCCGCATCAAACGCTGACCATTGACGATCAGTTAGAAGCGTCTCGCTTGAAGCAGGTATGGCAAAAAAATTGAAATGGTCAAAGTAAATTCGGATGTGTGTATGTTCTGGACACCATTCAATTTTTTCTATTGTTTTTTTGACAAATTGAGCTTGCTCTCCCTCACTTGACTGAATAGCCACGGAAACTGGCACCGAAACAAATTGCTGAATGGTTTGGATATCAATGGCTGCCACAAGTTCCACATCCTTTTGCCGGATAGATATGAAGCTGATAACCTTGAAGGTATTCCCAAAACTGTGCCGTTCCTTTTGTATCAAGGTAAGCAAAGGTTTCTTCTTCAGATGTCCAGCTGCTCATACCCTTTACTTCGGCAATGACGATATCTGAACCATCCTCATTTTTTTCCTCGAGATACCAATTCAGTTGTTTCCCTTCGAAGAGTTCCTGAAGCAAGCAATTAATCTCACTTTGAAAATGACCGGCACTCTTTCTGATAAAACAGAAATCAAGATAGGTTTCATTATTCATTATCCTCTATCTGCTCCCTTCAGCTTCTTTACGTCATATTTATACAAAAATAAGGCTGCAGGAAAAATCACGAGATTTAAAGCACAATAGATTAAAGCGTTTTTATAATTTTCATAGAAATATTGATGGACCATTTTTTGTGTAAATATAATATTTAAGAATAAAACCATACACATTAAAATAAATCTCATATTTTTAGCCTTCATAGCGCTTTACCTTAACCGCATAGACGGCTCCCTTCTCCACTTTCACGATTATTTCTGGAAGTGGACGCCTTGGTGGTCCTGCTGTAGGTTCTCCTGTTTTTACGTCAAACTTCCCGTGATGACAGGGACAAATTATTTCACCCTCAGCTTTGACCCAATAAACTGGGCACCGAAGATGTGTGCAGGCATTCTGGTAGGCTACGAATTTATTCTCACCCAGCCTAATTAACAGCGCACTATCATGCTCTCCAGGGAAAGCGAACTCTACGGAATCACCAATAGGAATGGCAGCTATATCCGTTATTTTCTGATGCGGATATTCCTTTTCGCCGAGACCCATAAGTTCCTTTGCAGCAAGTGCGCCCCAAGGAAGAGAAGATACAGCGAATACGCCTGCCGCACCCGCCAATGTTTTCATGAACCCGCGCCGATCTAGTTTCCTTTCATTATTACGATTAATGTTGTGTGTATAATTGTCTTCTTCAAAGGGGAACCTGTTGTTCTTTTCCATTGTAACTGCTCCCTCCTAAAATAGTTTCGTCACGCCTTGCAGAATACCAGGGAGGTTTACACGTACATTCGTTTCCCCTTCCAGCTTCATGCTCGCGGTCCATTTTCCGTTATCAAGATTAAATTGCTTTTGCTT
This sequence comes from Peribacillus psychrosaccharolyticus ATCC 23296, assembly GCF_000305495.1. Taxonomy (GTDB): domain Bacteria; phylum Bacillota; class Bacilli; order Bacillales; family DSM-1321; genus Peribacillus; species Peribacillus psychrosaccharolyticus. The sequence goes on from NZ_AJTN02000185.1 coordinate 7,843, forward strand.
CATTTCAATTTCTTCCTCCGTAAGCCATTGCAAAGTGTTAGTTGGACACACACTGGCACACATTGGGGGAATTCCATCTTTTGTCCGATCAATACAAAGGTCACATTTATACATTAAGTTTTGTTCTGTATCAAATTTTGGTATTCCATAAGGACAAGCTATCGTACAGTTCTGACAACCAATACATTTTTCAACCAGTGCAGATAAAACAGCTCCGGTTTCATGAATCTGAATGGCTTGAGCAGGACAGCTTCTTGCACAAGCAGGATTCACGCAATGAAGGCACATTAAGGGCATCGTTTGACGATTCACGAACGGATTCACATCATACACATAGTTTCGATTGCGTTCTTCGTGCCCGCCGCACTGAGTGCAGGCAGCCAGGCAAGACCGACAGCCAATACAATTTTCAAGTTCTATATATAGACGTTGCTTCACTTAAAGCACCTTCTTTATTTCTAATTTTTCTATTTGTGCCGCACAAGCCTTAAACTCAGGCATTCTTGATATCGGGTCAAGTGCATCAATAGTCAGTAGATTAATAGACTCATCATGACCAAAAGAATAGGGAACGAAAACCGTATCTTTACGAATCGCTTCAGTAATCTTCACCTTATAAAAGGCTTGCCCGCGTCTTGTATAAAGGCGAATGATTTCATCATGTTCAATACCGTATTCCATCGCTTTTTCCGGATGAACTTCTACATATGGTTCTGGACACATGTCATTGAGAAATTTAATTCTCCGTGTCTGGTTACCAGATAAATAGTGATAAACGACACGTCCTGTCGTTAGACGCAGCGGATACACCTCATCCGGCTCTTCAGCTGGCGGCCGATATGGAAGAGCACAGATTTTTGCTTTTCCATCGGGGTGATAAAATTTCTTATCCAAGAACATATGCGGTGTTCCTGGATCATCTTCACTCTTACACGGCCAGAATACCCCGTCCTGTTTGTCGATTTTATCCCAAGTTGCACCGAAGTAATCGGCATAACCGCCTTTGGATGCACCGCGGAATTCATCCGCTACATCTCTTGCAGTTTTCAGATGAGAAAAGTATTTCCCTCTTCCTAGCCTTTCTGCAAGCTCAATTTGAATTTGCCAATCTGGCTTAGATTCACCAACAGGCTCCTGTGCTTTATTGATCTTTATAATTCTTCCTTCTAAATTAGTTACGGTTCCTTCGTCCTCTGACCATGTTGTCGTCGGCAGTACCACATCGGCAAATTCACATGACTCAGAGAGATAAAAATCAGCACAAACCATAAAATCCAGTTCTTTCATTACTTTTCTAACATAATTTAAATTTGGAGCGGATACAGCCGGATTCGAACAGAGCAGGTATAAACCCCGAATTGTTTTTTCTTCCATTAAACCAAACATCTCATATGCAGAAACACCAGGCTTTGGCATCTCAGATGGGTCGATTCCCCAAAATGCACTTACTTCCTTTACATGCTCAGGATTAGCTATCTTACGGTAGCCGGGAAGTGCATCAGCTTTTTGTCCATGTTCTCGGCCGCCCTGTCCATTTCCCTGTCCAGTCAGCGTTGCAACACCTGACTTAGGACGTCCGATTTTTCCTGTTATCAATGCCATGTTTGTATAGCCAGAAACATTATCAACACCTTTAACCTGCTGTTCAATTCCTCTAGCAAACATGACGATTGCATTGGGTGCTTTCCCATATAATTCTGCCGCTCGAATAATTTTCTCTGGATCAACACCTGTAATTTCACTTGTATATTCTGGAGTGAATAATTTCACTAATTCTTTCGTTTCTTCAAAACCATTTGTATGATTCTTAATAAAATGTTCATCCGTATAGTTATTTTGGATTAATAAGTTCAAGATCCCATTTGCCAGAGCCAAATCTGTACCTGGTTTTATATCCAAATGAACATCCGCTCTTCTGGCAATTGGTGTTTCTCGTGGATCAACAACGATTAAGTAACCACCGCGCTCTTGAACTGCCCAGACCCGAAACATTGAGGTTGGATGACACTCAGCTGTATTTGAACCAGCCATAAAAATACAATCTGTTTCATGGATATCTGTCCAAGGAAGCGTCGATCCTCTATCCACTCCGAAGGAGCGAAGGAACCCGCCTGCTGCACTAGACATACAGAATCGCCCATTATAATCAATATAACGTGTTTGAAGTCCCACCCGAGCAAATTTACCGGTCAAATAACATTTTTCATTTGTCATAGAAACTCCACTGTATACTGACAGCGAATTTTTGCCGTAATTGGTTTGAAGTTCTTTAAATTTAGTTGTTATAAGGTCATAGGCCTCTTCCCAGCTTGCTTCTCGGAACCCTTCTTTTGTTCCTTTTAAAGAGGCATCATCACGAATAAGTGGTTTTAATAACCGATCTGAATGGTTTGTCTGCTGATAAGCAGTCACCCCTTTTGGACACATCTTCCCAAGTGTCACCGGCCAATCGTATCTAGGCTCAACCCCCACAATTTTATTGGAGACTGTATTCACTCTCAAATTCATGCCGCACTGCATACCGCAATAGCTGCAATGCGTTTTTACTAATTTTTCATTTGGATGGACGACATTCTCAATCTTACCTGACTTATCCTTTTGCATTTTGGTTAGCCTCCTTGACTTTCAATTGGTGAGTAGGTGCTCCTGAAAATTGAGCAATTCGGTATTTTCTTCTGCAAGGGAGGCATAACTCAGCCAGATGAAATCCCTCGTCCTGTTTAAAATCGATTTGGTTAATGCTTAGAACATCAATTACATCATTCGATTGTTCAACCGATACGAATGACTCCCCGCATACCTTACATTCCTTCATGGACTGCTGACTGTAATGCTCTCGGTAATTTTTTGCGAAAATACTAAGCGGTCTAAATGGAATGTGTGCAAGTTTTCCAAAAGGAAGATAGATTAAAGTAATAATGACCGAATATTGATGGATTAATGACATAACTGAATGACCGAAACCATGAAGAACGACATTCATGAAGGTCAAAACAAGACCCGTAATTGAAACGAATAGTAGTAAATATAAAGGCAAGAAATCATACATAAATTTTTGTTCAGCACGAGCTTGGTTATTTTTTAATCGCCGATAAAGAGCCATACATACTCCAAGAATAACCATTGTCGCTGTTATGTTAAGTGCGTTGTAGGAAAGATTTGCAATGATACCATCAGCAGGGACAGTAAGAACATTTACACCAATCATGATGATGTTGTACATGCCATTGTCGTCCATCGTGAAGTACATCCAGCCAAATACAAGCGGAAATGTTACGAAACAAGAAAGAATCGTCCCTCCGCCCATCAAAACATGCTGCAGCCAACGATAGATTCCGCGGTTCCAAATGAATTTATAAGTTACGAGATGATTGACGGTGGTTGCAGGCGTCGATTTTTTAAAAAGCAGCTTCATTCCTTTTTTGATCAGAATTTTAGTAGGGGGGCGTTCTCCCCAAGCAATAAACCGATAAAAAAAGCCGCCAATAAAAACAATTGTACCTACCATGTATCCGTATAGGTTTAAATCTATATGTGTAAACATTCTTGTTCCTATAAATGTAAGGATGAACAGACCAAGGATGGCAAGAAACATTGATTTGGCAAAATTCGAGGCAAAAGCCTGATTGATTGTTTGTTCTTTCTTTCCTGGAATGACTGTTTGGTGGTTCATAATTATCCCCCTCTTTCATAACTCCGGTCTTTTCTTTCTATATCTTCATTCTAATCGCAACTCGTCATCTTCCATATCAGGGAAACTCCCTATTGTTTCCGGGGAATTCCCCTATTCTCTAAAAGTTTGATCATCACAGGCATAAGATTTAAGTAAATCTGGATTATTGATTATACTTTTAAGAGAACAGTTTGCTAATAAAATCGATTGACTGGAGGTTTTTAAATGAAAGACTATGGGATGTACGTAAATGGTGAATGGTCTGATTTCAATCTGGACAAAATCGAAGTGAAAAATCCTGCAAACGGTGAGGTTGTCGCTACAGTTCCAAACGGCGGCACAGTGGAAGCTAAAAAAGCTGCTGATGCAGCCTTCCAAGCCTTAAAAGGCTGGTCTGCATTGTCTGTTTATGAACGGTCAGACCTTATTTGGAAATGGCATCACTTAATAAATGAACATAAAGATGAAATTGCACGTGTAATGACGCTTGAACAAGGTAAACCTTTAAAGGAAGCAATTGGTGAAATGACTTATGCCAATGGTTTTTTATCCTGGTATGCTGAAGAAGGAAAACGGATTTATGGGGAAACCATCCCTTCTTCTCAGACGAATAAACGCTTATTCGTCACAAAACAGCCTGTAGGCGTTGTGGCTGCTATTACACCTTGGAATTTCCCAGCGGCCATGATTACCCGCAAAGTTGGCCCTGCGCTTGCAGCCGGATGTACCGTTCTTGTGAAGCCTGCTGGTTTAACCCCACTGACAGCCCTAAAGATGGTAGAACTAGCTGATCAAGCAGGCATTCCGAAAGGTGTCATCAATATCGTAACAGGTAAATCATCTGAAATCGGAAATGCTTGGCTAGAAGACAGCCGTGTCCGCAAGCTTACCTTCACTGGTTCTACCGAAGTTGGTAAGGAGTTAATGAAGGGCTCAGCCGATACAGTTAAGAAAATATCCCTTGAACTTGGGGGCCATGCTCCCGTTATCGTCCTTGAGGATGCAGACATGGATAAAGCTGTAGAAGGAGTCATCAGTTCGAAGTTCCGAAACGCCGGACAAACCTGTGTCTGTTCAAACCGTGTGTATGTCCATGAGTCGATTTATGAAGTGTTTATTGAGAAATTGACCGAGCAAGTACGTACACTTAAGGTTGGTAATGGACTAGATGAAGGAGTAGATATTGGGCCGCTGATCAACCAAGATGCAGTTGATAAAGTAATGAGTCAGATTGATGATGCGCTTAAAAAAGGTGCAAAACTTGAAGCTGGCGGTAAGTCTAAGGGAGGGTTCTTTATTGAGCCGACCATTATTTCTAACATCGATGATAGTATGCTCTGTATGCAAGATGAAACATTCGGACCCCTTGCTCCTATCGCTTCTTTTAAAACCGAAGAAGAAGCGATCGAACGTGCAAATAACTCTATCTATGGACTTGCAGCTTATGTATTTACTGAAAACATCAGCCGTGGAATCCGAGTGACTGAAGCCCTGGAATACGGCATCATCGGCTTAAATGATGGGGTTCCCTCTACTCCACAGGCACCATTCGGAGGATTCAAACAAAGCGGCCTTGGACGTGAAGGCGGTCATCATGGAATTGAAGAGTACTTGGAAGTGAAATATATTTCACTAGGATTATAAATCCCTAAGAGGAGGATGAATCATGACTAAGAGCTTATATCAAAAAGAACATTTAGTGCATTTAAACAAGATTAAGAATTTGGCTCCTGAACAACTCCATGCTTTTGCTGAGTTCAATTCCACAGTATTAAAAGAAGGCGCGTTGAGCCGAAAAGAAAAAGAAATCATTGCTGTTGCCATTGCTCATGTAACAGAATGTCCGTATTGCATTGATATTCATACGAACAGTGCCAAAGCAGAAGGCGCCACGCTTGAAGAACTCATTGAAGCCGTATTTGTTGTATCTGGTCTAGAGGCAGGCAGTGCGGTTACACACAGTACTCACATGTCAAATGCGCTTGATACCGATGCAAATGATGCACTTTACAACCGATCCAATTTGAAAAATCTTGATCAATTAAAAGCAGCTGCACCTGAAGGGTTTACAGCTTATTCCCAATTCAGTGCCGCCGCGATGAAAGCAGGTATCTTAACCGCTAAATTCAAAGAAATTATTGCCGTTGCAGTCGCTCATGCGACACAATGCCCTTATTGCATCGATGTTCATACTAAGAATGCGGATAAACAAGGTGCTACTAAGGAAGAACTTGCGGAAGCTGTCCTTGTCACCGCAGCCTTGCTTGCCGGAGGAGCTTATGCGCATATAGCCAATTTAATTGAAAGCTACGGCGAATAGTGTAGAGAAAAACGCTCGGGGCAAAGCTGCCCTGAGCGTTTTTTGGTTTATATATAGGGGGATTATTTGATTCTGATCGAAAACAACTAGGTATTCCCGTCTGCGATAGGCTTAATTCCGTCTGGCGCATCGTTATTCCCGTCTGATGACCTTCAGGAGACAAAAATTCTTAAACTTTGTTTACAACTTTCTTTGCTGTGCAGAACCAGGAGGTATTCCCTTTTGAAAACTTTAAAAAAACAACAACACTATGTGAAATCTTTTAGAAATAACTTGCATCAAAACTCTTAAGTGTAATCTCAATCCCCTTTTCATAACTTGTTTTAGGCAAAAGCCCCATCGCCTTTTCATACTTTTTCCCATCTAAAGTAACAGCCTCTTCAGTTAAATACAACATTTCTTTACATTCCGACATGAATTTATCGAATATCCCTAAAAACCTAAATACATATATGCCAGCTGTTGACACACGTTTGGTATATCCTAGGTACTCTCTTGCTATATCAATAATTTCCTTTCCAGTTATTACGCCTGATCCAGTGATGTTCCAGTTTTCACCCTCAAAACGATTTCGTAAGGCTAATTCGACCATTGCCTTTGCTCCATCTGGAATATAGATATATTCCCTTGCAAGTTCCTGGTTCCCGATAAACATTGCTCGTTTGTTTTTCACCATATTTTCGAAGGTGTAATTGAGCAGGCTGTTTCCATTTGGACCATAGAAGTCTGGAAAATGAGCTATGAATAAAGGTACTTCAGCTTCCTTCGCCATTTGTTCGAGACGTAAACGAATTTTCCCTTTCTTCGTATGAGGATTTTTTTCGTGGTTCTCGTCTATTGGCAGCCCTTCACTTCTGCCATATGCATAAATATTGTCTACGAGAGCAAGCTTCGCCCCAGTTTTTTTTGCTGATTTCAGAATATTAGCCATTAACAGTGGTTGCTTCTCCGCCCATTCCTGGTATGGAATATTTACTGCATGAAAAATCACATCCATATTCTCAACTGCATCTGTTAATTGCTTGAGATTAAACACATCCCCGGTAATTACCTGTATTTGTTCATGGTGACCAAACATTTTCTCTAGCCTGTTCTTATTTCTGGCAAATGCGGTTACAGCGATTCCCCTATCAACTAGTTCATTTACAAGTGCACTTCCCATACCTCCGGTTGCCCCTAGTACGATTGCCTTTTTCATTTTCTCATCTCCCGCCCTTTAATTAACCACTGGTCAATAGTAAACAAAATAATGAATCAGGTTAAAACAGCCTTCAAAATCAAATTCACATGTGTTTCAGCCAGTCCTTTAACTTCGTCATATGTTTGATCGTTACGGCTGTGGACTGTTACAAATCCATGAACGGATAACAGGACAAACCATATCTCTTTAGGACCTGCCTTCTTCTCAGTAAGCTGATGGATCGTTTTAGCAAATCGTTCATAGCTTTTATTCGGTTCTTGTTTTAAATAGCTCTTCACTTCTTTATCTTTCGTTAAAAACATTAATTCATAATGATTTGGATGATCCATACCGAATTTTATAAAGCTAAGCATAACTTGCCTCCCTTTTTCAAGATCTGTTCCTTTCATTTTGAAAACACTCTGTAATTCTGTGTCTAGTAACGCAAAATCTTTTAAGATAATGGCATAAAAAATTTCTGCTTTATTTCGAAAATGATAATAGAGTGCACCATGGGAGTAGCCTAACTCGGTTGCGATCTTCCTCATTGATACATGTTGATATCCTGTATCAGCAAAAAGAATTCTTGCTGTATCCAAGATTATTTCTCTTGTTAATTCATTTTCTACTACTTTTCTTGGTGTCATATTAATCTCCTTTTAATTAACCACTGGTTAAATAATATTTTAAATATAAAACCAACTATTGTCAAATAAATCCATAAATAAAAAAAGCCACAGCACCTGCTGTAGCTTTCAATCCGTTTATTAGTGCTTTCCGGTCAGTTGACCTTCTTCTTGAAGCATGGTTCCATTTTTAGCGAAATTAGTATGCCATGAGAAGGCTTTTTCTAATACATGCGGTGTTTGACCACCTCTTTCAAGTGCTTCTTCAAAATAAGCCAGAAGTTGTTTTCGATACATAGGATGCGAACAGTTAGTAATAATGACCTGGACACGCTCTCTTGGCGAAAGCCCGCGTAAATCTGCATAGCCTTGTTCCGTTATTATGACATCTACATCATGTTCGGTATGGTCTACATGTGACACAAATGGAACAATACTTGATATGGCGCCATGCTTGGCTATAGACTTCGTTACAAAGATACTTATCCTCGCATTACGAGCAAAGTCACCAGAGCCGCCGATTCCATTCATCATTTTTGTTCCGCAGATATGTGTCGAATTAACATTCCCATAAATATCACATTCAACTGCTGTATTAATTGAAATCAAGCCTAAACGGCGGATGATTTCGGGAGAATTTGAAATCTCCTGTGGACGTAGGACAAGCTTATCACGGTACTTATCTAAATTTTGATAAACATTCTGACCTTTTTCCTCAGAGAGCGTAATTGAACATCCTGAGGCGAACCTGATTTTTCCTGCATCAAGCAAATCAAATACGGCGTCCTGCAAGACCTCTGAATACACTTCTAAGTCGCTAAACTCCGAATCTAAAAAACCATGGAATACCGCATTAGCAACTGAGCCTATTCCTGATTGAAGAGGAGCTAGTTTTTCTGTCAATCTGCCAGCTTTTATTTCTTCACGAAGAAACGTTAATAAATGATCTGCAATCTCTTGCGTTTCTTCATCCGGAGGAACTATTGTTGACGCTGCATCTGGTTGGAAGGTGACGACGATTCCTTTTATTTTTTCGATATCTACAGGTATTCCAGCGGTACCAATGCGGTCATCCACCTTTTTCAATGGGATTGGATCGCGTTCACCTTGTTTAGCAGGTAAGTACACATCATGGATTCCTTCAAATGATCCAGGATGTGAAACATTTAATTCAATGATAATATTTTTTGCTTGTTGAACAAAGATAGCCGAGTTCCCAACAGAAGTTGTCGGAATAATCATTCCATCTTCCGTGATGGCTAGTGCCTCGATAATCGCAAAATCAATTTCCTCGAGTACTTCATTACGAATTAGTTCAGCCGTATGTGAAAGATGCTGATCAATATATACAATCTCACCAGAATTGATTTTACTTCGCATGCTGCGGTCTGCTTGAAATGGAAGACGTTTATTTATGATTCCAGCTTCAGCCATAAAGTGGTCAACTTCCGGGCCTAAAGAAGCCCCCGTGAATACATTCACTTTAAAAAGACTTTTTTCACGTTTGGCGCGCTCAACAAGAGCCATTGGAATAGCTTTTGCATCACCAGCACGGGTAAATCCACTTAATCCTAACGTCATGTTATGCTCTATCCATAAAGCTGCTTCTTCAGCAGTAACAATTTTATCTTGAAGATGTTCGTTTCGCACTAAATTGAAAACGCTTTCGTTCATATAACGTTCCCCCATTCGCTTTTTTCTTATAATTGTAACAATTTCGTCACAATTAGACATTCAAAAATGACTGAAAAGCCTTAAATGAGGGATAAAGAAGAATATTCCATACACAACCAACAAATTACTTTTAAAATCCTAACGCCCTCCGGAACTGGCTGGCGTATGTCTGACTAACTTGTATTTTCGTCTGATTTTTCATAATCAGTAAGAAGGTTGAGTGAAAATCAGGCAAAATTTCAGCAATAAAATTCACATTCACAATATATGAACGATGAACTCGAATAAATTGTTCAGTTGGAAGAATAAGTTCCAATTCACTTAGATTCATCTTATGCGAACCTTTTCCTCTTCCAGATTGAATCCTTGTCTTTCTGTTTTGTGCTTCTAAGAAGATAATTTCTTCAAAAGGCACGGGAACCCACGACTCATCTGTCTTAATCGTAAGGAACGAACTTGAAAGAAGATATGGTTTGGAAGGCATAATAGCCGTCACACAACCCTTTGGAAAAACACCTTCAAAAATAGGTACCGACATACCGTAATACGGAGTACCAAATGCATTATTTTCAATAAACTCAGTCACTTTTTGCTGTGCGGCTAAAGCTTTATACGTAACAGTATCTTCTTCTATATTGTCTCCTGGTCTAATTCCCAAGTCTACCTTTTTACTTGGCTGATAATATATAAATTGACGGTCATTAGAAACCGCAATCGAAGTTTCTTTAGGAAAGAAATCCCCGATAACATTCATAACAGAAGAAACTGTAAATCGATCCATTTGTGTAATACACCCCTGATTTATAATTTCGTAGATCTCGCTGCTTTTTAAAGGGCGGTAGAGGATAAACCACGTCGCATTTCTAAAGCTCAACACTATTCTACATAATTTCGACTGTGTTTGACATAGAAAAATGTTTACATATTGAAAAAACCCTCTAAATCCAGCATGCTTATTCGATATGTAATAATTCCCTCCTTATACTATAACAATAAAAACCACCTTCCTGAGAGGAAAGCGGTTTTTATGGTGTCTATTTAATTTTATTTTCCTTTTCACTTTGCAATTTTTCTAAATTTGCCAATGGAAGGTTAGATAAAAAAGTTCGGTCGGCCGGCTGATAGACATTCTCCAAAATCAATACGTTAATGATTTCTTCCTTTTTTGCCCATACCATTTGTGCCAACTTTCCCATTTTTTATTTTCCTCCTCTTACTTTATACAGGTTCATTTTTAAGTGCAGCATGCCCTTCTGAACCCGTTCTGATATTTATTACATTGCCTAATTCATAAATAAAGATTTTGCCGTCTCCTGGTTTTCCTGTTTTGAATATTTTACTGGCAATACTCACCACATCAGCAACAGGTACCTCACATACAACAATTTCTATTTTAAGGCGATCGTGTAAAGTAATTTCGCGTTTCACACCTCTATAAGTCTCAACATATCCCTTTTGCAGCCCTGTACCTAAAACATTTGAAACAGTAATTCCACTAACGCCTATTTTCGCCATTTCTTGTTTGAAAGCATCAAACTTATCTGTTTTTGTGATAATCTCAATTTTCGTTAGTACCTCTCCCATACGAACACCCCTTATCGTCTATAATGATTCGTGATATGCCTTTTCACCATGAAGCGTTAGATCTAAGCCCATTGTTTCATCCTCTTCGTTAACCCGTAGAGAGGTTACAAAACCAACCAGCTTAGCAATAACAAAGGTTAGGACAGCTACGAAAATATAAGTAGCAATAATAGCAACAAGCTGTTTCCAAAGTAAGTTGAAATCTCCTGCGAATAAGCCATCTGCTCCTGCTTCATTTACTTTAGTTGTAGCGAACAAGCCTGTTGCGATACCACCCCACGTTCCACCGATCCCGTGAAGCCCAAAAGCATCTAATGCATCATCATAACCAAGCTTGCTTTTCAGATAAGAAACGCCCCAGAAACAAACAGCCCCACCGATTGCCCCAATTAGAATGGATGATGGTGTGGTCACGAATCCACAGGCTGGAGTAATTGCTACAAGACCCGCAATAGCTCCAGATAGTGCACCTAACATCGTCGGCTTTTTGTTTACAATATATTCAACTAATAACCATCCAATGATACCTGCTGCTGCTGCGACCGCTGTATTCACAAATACATTCATAGCGACTTCATTAATAGAAAGAGCACTACCGACGTTAAATCCATACCAGCCAAACCAGATCAGTGCTGCTCCAAGAAATGTCAAAGGCAGATTATGCGGCGCACTTTCCGATTTACCTTTCCGTTTCCCAAGCATGATCGCTAATACAAGACCTGCTACACCAGAGGAAATATGAACCACGTTTCCTCCTGCAAAATCTAAAGCACCCAGTTGAGCTAACCAACCGCCTCCCCAAACCCAGTGAGCAATTGGAGCATAAACAATTAACGACCATAAGATTGTGAAAAGTAAGAAAGCCGAAAATTTCATACGTTCAGCAATTCCGCCTGCAATAATGGATACTGTTAAAACCGCAAAAGTCATTTGGAATAACATGAATAAATTATGGGGAATTGTCTCACTATAAGGTCCTGGTTCAAACCCTACATTATTAAGACCCATCCATTCGAATCCCCCAATAATTGAGTTACCCGGTGAAAAAGATAAGGAGTATCCCACAAGCACCCACAGAATTGATATAACCGCCATCGGCATAAAACTATGCATAGCCGTATTCAAGACATTTTTACTTTTTACCATTCCCCCATAAAAAAGTGCAATTCCTGGTGTCATAATCCAAACCATCATTGTCGCCAAAAACATAAATACCGTATCTGCTGCTTGCATAAACCCATCCCCCTCTTTTCTTTATGTTAGTTTATATAACATTAATATGTGATGTTTATTATCATATAACGAAAGAACCAAAAAATCAACGAATTTTTAGAATATTTTATTTATTAGTTAGATAACCTTACATGACTAGTGAAAAAGTATGTATTTTTCATTACTATAAAGGAGCGGCCATTTATATTGGAGGGGCAAAAAAGGCAGATTCAGTATACAGGTTCTTATAGAGGGCAAAGGAAATTCGCTAGTACAAATAAATTACAAGGACCTGAAAATCAGGTACAATAAGGATATCAGCAGGATTTAATCCACACTTATCTTCATTACCTGCAAGTGGATCTAAATTCCTATTAAATTTAGTTAGGAGTGAATATTTATGGGGGTTACCCTTAGCAAAGGTCAAAAAGTAGACCTTACCAAGTCACATCCAGGAATACAGACTGTCATTGTAGGCCTAGGATGGGATGTTAATCAGTTTGGTGGTAGTTATGATTTAGATGCATCCGCTTTCTTAACAGGTGTTGATGGAAAAGTCCAAAGTGACCTTGACTTTGTATTCTATAACAATCCTTCTGGCGGAAATGGATCCATCCAGTACAGCGGAGATAATCGTACAGGTGCAGGGGCTGATGATGACGAACAAATTCGGATAAACGTTGGACAAGTTCCGGCCCAAATTCAGCGAATAGCCTTTTCCATTACTATTCATGATGCACATTTAAAAAATCAAAATTTCGGACAAGTAGCCAACGCTTATGTCAGAGTGGTAAATGCGGAAACAAACGAAGAACTAATCCGATTTAATCTTGGACAAGATTTCACTGTTGAAACGGCCATCGTAGCTGCTGAACTCTATCGTCACAATGGCGAATGGAAATTCAATGCTATCGCCAGCGGATTCCAAGGAGGGCTCAACGCCTTATGCCGCAATTTTGGTGTAACCGTTGATGATGCTCCAGCACCAACGCCTCCCCCTTTTCAGCAACAGAATTTTCAGCAGCAAACTCAACAGCAGCCGAGCTTCCAACAGCCTAGCCAGAATTATAACCCGCCTGCCACGTTTAATTCAGGCCCTCCCCAAACGTTACCTAACACTCAAGGTGGATCAGGTACATATGGTGGTGATGAGATTCGCTGTACCCGCTGCCAATCTACTAACGTTACTACAGGGAAAAAAGGGTTTGGTTTAGGAAAAGCAGCAGTTGGCGGATTAATTCTTGGACCTGTCGGATTATTAGGCGGTTTTATCGGAAAAGGGAAAATCAGTTTCACATGCAATAGCTGCGGAAATAAATGGTCGCCATCTCAAACAGATTATACAGAATGGGCTGTGCAGCAAAAACGAAAAGCCCAAGAGGTCTTTACCCGTTTCAAGAGCCAAGATACTATGGACGCTGTTGTTGCCGCATGCGCACTAGTGGGAATGGCTGATGGACAGCTTGACGCTTCTGAACGTCAAAAAATGACTGAATTCGTCACTCAAAGTGAAGAATTACGCGTCTTTGATACCCAGAAAGTCCTTTCACAATTTAATCTCTTTGTACAGAAAATTGAAAGAGATCAAATTATTGGACGAGCAGATGCCTTTAAAGCACTAGGAAGAATTAAATCTAAACCCGAAGTTGCCCGGCTTGTAGCCCGCTATTGTATTGCAATTGGTTACGCAGACGGTAACTTTGATCCAAACGAACAACGTGTAGTCAGAGAGATTTGCTTTGAACTAGGATTAAATCCTGATGAATTTCTTTCTTGATGTCACTATGACTGAAAAAGCTGTCGAGGATTCCTCGACAGTTTTTCTTTTGAAACAAAAAAAGACTGTAGAGAAAATTCTCCACAATCTATTTTCCGCTTACTCTCTTTTTGACTTCCAGCTAAAATAGCTTCTATTAATTCGTTTTTCTCCGAATACTGCATACATCCCTTCTCTGGTGACGACCCAGGATGTTCCGAATTTACGAATCGTTCCATAGGGAAAATCATCAATACGTTTACGCAGCGTAGAAGCTTCTATTCCCCATTCTTGACAGGCATCACTTGAACTAAGTATATTTTTATCATCTAAGTTAGGCTGTTGTTTAAATAAATTTATCACAGAAGTCACCTTCCTCTGTAATATATTTTATCAATAATTTGTTAGGATGCGCATATTTTTTTATTCTTCTCATAAGCCGCTAACACCTGCTTTAGGATATCTTCTGCAGCCAGCAGACCACGATTCTCAGTTCTTAGTATAGTTTTGCCTAGTGCAGCCTCATTTAACTCTCCGTGCAGGGGGGCAATAGGAAGGTCAGCAACTTCAAGCATACATAAATCGAGAAGAGAATCTCCTGCTGCAGCAACAAACGTTTTTCCCATTTTCTCTTTAATATGTGCAACGGCATCCCATTTATTCACTGGCATCGGTACAAAGTAGAGCTTCCGTCCTTGAAGAGACATTTTCCATCCTGCTTCTGCTGCCGCTTTTTCAAAATCCTTCAACTCTTCAAGCGGTGCCGCTGCTTGATCAATTATATAATAATGAAATAATTCATCGGCCGTACGCTCCGAAAGAATCCAATTATCATGAGCAAGTTCACTAAATTGCATTTTCAAATCTTCTGGTGACATAGAACTTTCATTCATCTTGCGTCTAATTAATCGCTGCCAGTCCTGATCCGCTTGACCTTTTACAAGAATATTCCCACCGTTACTCGTCACGGCCATATCAGGAATAATTTCTTCTTGAAACAACGTAATTCGTTGAAATTGTTTAATAGTTCGCGTCGTTACTGGTAAAAAAGTCATTTTTTCATGCACTTCTTTTAGCAATTCAATTGCCGCACTAGTCATAAACGAAATTTCACGGCCTTCATAGGTTTCGATTAAACGAATAGAAGGTTCGGTGGTTCCTTCTTTAAGCCGAAAAGCTCGTTTTGAATAGATCATTGTTTGATCTAGATCGCTGGCAAATATCATATGTCTTTTAGCTCCTTATTGTCTTAATTAATCCGCAGCAAGTATAAGACATATTCTTATATTCTTCAATAGGTACAGAACGGTCCTTAGCTAACAGCATTATATGTTTTAAGCGTGGATCATTTTTATCTTGCACAAGAATTTTCCAAGGGACCCTGCGGAGTAAAACTCTAGTCGTTTCTCCAACTCCAGGCTTAATATGATTGATGTCAGGAATAGAAAATTCTTGTTGGATTTGTTTAATGTTTTCTAACCCAATCCAGCTTGGCTCAGTATGTTCACTTCTTATTTTGTGAAGCTGCTCCTTAATCCCTTGTTCTTTTTTAGGAAATTCCGAGATCACACGCTGTATAAAGTCATTAGAAACGTCTTCCCCTTCAAGATGCTGATAATACTTGGCACCATGAAAATCATCAGGTTTAATGAATTTGGTGTTATGAACCGTTCGGCTCACAAGACCTGACACAGTCGAGTTTAGACAAGCACTTGGGATTAAGAAGTCTTCCCTGGTTCCGTAGATATCCACACAATATCCTGGATCTGCCAATACAGCAAGACTATCATCTACTGTAACACCATACTTCTCATTTAACAGTTTACAAGCCTTTGTCAATTCATGAGTGATGGCTCCCTTACCGGTCCAGCCATCAATAAATTGAATTTCTTTATCAGGATGATCTTCCAGTATATAGCGCATGGCCTGTTCATCAAGCCCTTTTCCACGAATAATTGATACACTATAGTGAGGCACATTCAGTTGAAATGCGAATGATAGATATTTCTTAATTAAAATACCTATCGGTGTCCCTGCTCTAGCCAGAGAAACAAGGACGATATCTCTGCCCTTTTTACTCACAATTTCTTCAGCAACGACACCAACTGCAATCGCTAACTTACCGGCATATTCTTCTAATGATTGATGGTAAACCTCCATATACTCCGGTGTTGGTTTATATTCTATTGGCAGCATTTCAGAATAATGAACACCTGATTGGATTGCTTCTTCACGATCTTCTGTACCTCTTTCTTCCATTACATCACTTAAGTCTTTTAAAAGAAATGTTACGTCTTCAGCCGGGTAACTTCCCATAGGCGTTAGCTGATAATTGTTTTTGACCGTCATTGAACATATCCCCCTCGTTCATGATTACAACAAATATTCGTTTGGCTCCAACCTCCTGTAATGCTTCAAGCAGTGATGATAATTGCTCATCCGCAACATTGCGTTCTATACATAAATAAATATCTTCATAGCTTCCATATTCTATATTATAAAAGTAATTCGTTACCCTATCGTCATCCGGACACGGGAAAGAAAAACCACTTCTAACAGCATATCCTTCTTGATCAACCCGATGAATAGGGCTTCTTGTCGTTGATTGAAAATAAATATTTTCTCCCATAAAGGATGCGATTTTCATTGGTAAGTACATAAACTCTCCAGTACCAAGACATAGAGCCCTGCCGCCAGAACGCGTTTTGCCTAATTCTTCGCCAACATTACGGGCATAATAGTTAATATCCGCCCTGTCATCTGAGGTAACACCATTAAAGCGGCCTGTCATCGCTGAATAGGGCACATGATTAATCTCGCCATTACTCGTAACTGAGGAGAGCTCCAAATCTTTCATTCGTTTGAACTGATTAAATTGATTCAAATGAATTTTCTCTACAAGTGCACGAATAGGCTCAGATGGACGACTGTATTCATAGATACCTTCTTCTTCAACAGGCGTTCCTTCAACTGTAATTTCCCCAGCTAATAACGTTACTGTTTTCACCGTGATTCCTAGCCTTTGCTCAAGTTCATGATATCTTTTTTTATCTTGCTCCGAACGCCAGTCTAATAATGAGACGACCACATATTCATCACGAGGGTATTCCCGATGAATAGCCTCGATAATATTAATGGCCGTTTTCCCGGTCGTAATCTCATCGTCCACAAGAACGATTGGACCGCTTTTTTTGAACAGTTCTTCTTTCCCAAAACAACTTTGAGCTGTCGCATGGGAATGTTCTTCCTCAAACTTAATGACTGACTCTAAGCCCTGCACATTTTCTCTAGTTGTATGTATATAAGCTGCGTTATCGAACAAATCAAAAACACTTTGTCCTAATGATGTAGCTGTTTCTGCAAATCCGATAAAGAGGGTTTCCTCTGGCAGCACAAATGGACGTCGCATTAGTTCCTGGTATAGATCCTTTTCCCCTTTACCAGTTAATAGTGCCTCAATTATCTCATCGCGTTTAGGTACTTGCTGCTTAAATAGCTCTTCTATTAACCGAATACCAAGCAGTGCCCCGCTTATTAACGAAGTAACGGGTGCAATAGGTATATGCTTGCCAAGAAGCTTGCTGACAAATAAGAAGCCTCGTTTTTTATTTTTCCGTGCAGCCATTCCAAAAAGATAATCCAGTGGAAGGTCATAGGGATTTTCTTTTACGTGTACCTCTACAGATAATGAATCTAAGATATTAAATGTGGATAAGTTCTTGTTCAGTGAGTAAATCGATGTATGAGTTCTGTTCATGGAACACCCCGTATACTTTCGCCTTATTTAGAATTTTTTTCGCCCAATTATAATGAGGCTTCATTTCATTCATTTTGTTAGAAAAGTGGCTCTTTAACACGCCGCCTTCGCCTTCCATACTCTCTAAAATACTAACTGCATCCATGTATTCTTCATAAGAAACAACACTAAATGCATGTACGGGTTTTATATGAGTCGGATGAATAATCGTTTTTCCTGTCAGGCCATTATTTTTATCCATCATTACTTCTTTAATGAGTCCATCTAAGTATTGATTAATCATCTCTTTACGAATAGCCAGTCCCTCTTTACCTAGTATGTTTTCAAAAGGTGTTTCTCTTAACTGCGGTTTCATGACTCGCTCGCTCTTATAAAAGTACTCCCATACCGGTCCAGATACAATATATTCTTTTTCACTGCGACCAAAGATATTAACCATGTCCGCAATGCAGTCTCTCACCACGGAAATATCATAAATGGTGTAGTCGCTGCTTCGGCGGATACCAAAAAGCCCACAGAAATCAGTGGCTCCCATCCGAACATTTAAAATAAGGTCATAGTTTTCATCAAGCAGCTTTTTGATACCGATTAACTCTGTAATTCTTGATTCTTTATAAATTACTTCCGGTGATTCTAAGATTGGCATTCCATATAGACGTATACTGTATTTCTCGTTAATTTCATGCAAGGCAGTTAAATATTCACTACCATTAAATCGTGTGAATTTTGGGAAAACAAAACCAGTCAAAACGCTCAGTGCCTTACTTAAATTATCTGCCACATGCTTCATTTGTAAATAGCTTCTCACTCGAATAAAAATAAGGGGAAGATCATCAACATTACATGTCCCTAAATCGATACTTTCGGAAAGCTGTTGAAGCTGGTTAATCACATTCATTTCTGCCTGTTCAACCTCTTTATCACTAACCGCGTCCTCTAGATCTATTACCATAGAGACTAATCCATCATGTTTTTGCGCGATAATTTCAGAGCATATCGCGGATCTTGTACCTGGCATATACAAAGTTGCACCCAGTGATAACGCCAACAGTTCTTTGGAACTTTCTTTAGTAAAATTCATTGGTTCTCGATAAAAAATATCTTTAACACTTTCCTCTGTTAAGTAATTAAAATGCCTCATAAGTTAATCTCCTTTACACTGCGACACACACTCTCTACCTTTGCTGGATAAGTCTTTAAAATAAACGAAAGGGAAAACACAAATGTGTTCACCCTTTTCATTTCATTTATTCATTTGAAACTTCACTTACTTTACGTTGATTGAACTTATGAACGATGAATGTAATTAGGAATACACCCACTAGCACGCTGAAGAATACTAATTCACCAACATGGTACCAATGGCTCATAACCATCTTAATACCAATAATTGCAATTAAGATAAACGCTGTCGCTTCAAGTTCTGGAATCTTTTCAATAAGTGTCAGGAATATTTGAGCAACACCACGCATCATTAATACTCCAAGCAGTCCACCTAGGAAAAGTACCCAGATCTGATCACTTACACCAAACGCTGCGATAACCGAGTCAATTGAGAACGCAATATCCATGACTTCAACCGCTGCAACAGTACCCCAGAAGTTACCGAATAGTCGAATGAAAATACCTTGTTTGCTAAGGGCTTTTTCTTCATCATCATGTTCTTCTGCTGCACTTTCTCTTCGCTTTTTAAGAAAGTGACTAATTGCAAGCCATAGAAGATATCCGCCGCCGGCGATTTTAATCCACCAAATTTGTATGAGGTAGACCCCGACTCCTATAGCGATAAACCTGAATATATAGGCACCGACAATTCCATAAAACAACGCCTTTTTCTGTTGTTCTTTTGGAAGAGGTTTAACCATAACCGCCAGAACAAGGGCATTATCCGCTGAAAGTAAACCTTCCAAAACGATTAATGTACCAATTACTGCCCAAGCAGAAGGGTCCGTAATAACTTGTTGGATTGCCTCCCACGAAAAGAACTTTCCGTATGTGTCCATCATTCCTGAAAAAAAGTCCATGTAAAATCTCCTTTAAGGTTTTGCATGCTTCGGGCTTTTTCTCCTTTGCGGGGAGGCAAACCGTATCACGAATATTTTTTTACTATTTATTTCTTAAACACTTAATCCGTAGTTTCGACAAAGGGCACCCAGCCCGCCTGAAAAACCACTGCCAATGGCATTAAATTTCCACTCAGAACCGTGGCGATATAATTCACAAATGACTACAGCTGTTTCAATGGAGAAATCTTCACCTAAATCATAGCGAAGTACCTCTTCATTATTATCTGCATTTACAACGCGAACAAACGCATTTGATACTTGGCCAAAGTTCTGGCTTCGTTGGTCGGCATCGTGAATCGTTACCGTAATCGCAACCTTATGAGTAGTGGAAGGCACCTTAGAGAAATCAATGACAATTTGCTCGTCATCTCCATCCCCTTCTCCTGTCCGGTTATCACCAGTGTGCACGACGGCTCCGCTAGGATCTTGTAAGTTATTATAGAAAATAAAATCTAAATCTTGTGTACAAACATTATTTGCATCGACTAGAAAAGCAGATGCATCAAGGTCAAAATCATAACCGCCTGAGTATCGATTTGTATCCCAGCCTAAACCAATAATGGCCTTTGTTAGTCCTGGATTTGTTTTAGTTAAATCGATTCTCTGGCCTTTTGCTAAAGAAATGGTCATTTAACTCATCCTCTCAACTAAAAAGTGTATGTCTTGTTGAATCCCATACTCAGCCTGCTGATAGACCATAATCATTAACAAGTGAAGCTAGTCCACCTTGATATCCGCTTCCAATGGCATTAAATTTCCATTCGCCGCCATGACGGTATAACTCAGCTACAACTACAGCTGTTTCAATAGAGAAATCTTCGCCAAGATCGTAACGAATTAATTCTTCATTACTCTGTTCATTCACTACTCGAACAAATGCGTTAGATACTTGACCAAAGTTTTGGCTGCGTGCGTCAGCATCATGAATAGTAATAGTAAATGCAATTTTTTCAACTTCTGCAGGAACTTTACTTAAATCAATTTTGATTTGTTCATCATCTCCGTCTCCTGCACCAGTAAGGTTATCTCCCGTATGAACAACAGAACCATTACCGCCTTGAAGATTATTAAAGAAAACAAAATCTTTTTCAGAAGCTACTTTACCTGATGCATTAAGAAGAAATACGGATGAATCTAAGTCAAAGTCGTTTCCGCCATCATACTTATTTGTGTCCCAACCTAGACCAACAACAAGATTTTTCAAACCAGGATTTGATTTAGTTAAGTCTACTTTTTGTCCTTTACTTAAAGAAATTGCCATTTTACATTACCTCACTTTTATTTTTTATTTATACGTATTTATTTGCTATTTCCGAGATGGATGTATCTTTTGTTCCGTCACCAATTGCGTTGAATTTCCATTCACCATTATGACGGTAAATTTCACCTACAAATAATGAAGTCAACCCAGAATAGTTATCTGTTAAATTGAAGTGAATCATTTCCTCATTATTAGAATTATCAACTAAACGAATAAAAGCATTTTGTATCATACCAAAATCTTGTTTTCTTGATACACAAGAATAGATGTTGACAACGAAGACAAGCTTATGGACTGAAGGCGAAATCGATTTTAGATCAACGACGATCTGCTCATCATCCCCATCACCGTCTCCTGTTAAATTATCTCCTGAATGTCGAACACTATTGTCGGCACTTTTTAGATTGCCGAAGTAAATCAGGCTGTTTTTGTTTGCCATCTTACCTTTTTCATCAAGCATAAGTACAGAAGCATCACAGTCAATATTAGCTGTACCGCCGCCTCCAAATAAACCGCCAAATAATCCTTTGGACTTTTCAGCTGTAACCGGATCCCAGCCAAGACCTACAGTAAGAGAAGATAAACCAGCTCTTCCTTTTGTAAGATCTATTTTCTGTCCCTTTTGTAACGAAATTGCCAATAGGTTCACGTCCTCTCGAATTCTCTACCCTATAAGATTCACGCCAGCGTGATTATATATTTATTGTAACATCTGATGCCTATTTGCACAAATATAAATTACTTTTCTTATGATTAACCTTTCAACTGCCTTGTTTGATATGTTTCTTTCAGTTCGATTAAACGCTTAGTCCCCTCTTCACGGGTACGTTTATTTTCTTCTTCAATTCGTTTTGTTTCTTCAAGGCCTTTGATAATAATGCTCCAAGATTCTTCAATAGTTTCAATTTTTATGCTTGGTGCCCCTGCAAGACGAGCAATATCCACACTTTGGGAAGTGATATTTTGAGCGTTACGGATAAGCATTTCATTAGTACGTTTGTCCAGCTCACTCATTGAATCGGCCACAAGCTTTTGACGTTTAGCTGAAACTGCTTGTATAAGTCCATTTTTAAAGATTGGAATGGTTGTTACAAAGGCCGAATTTATTTTCCCTATAAGTTTGGTATTTCCTCGCTGTAAAAGACGTATTTGCGGAGCTGTCTGTAACGCAACCATTTTGGCCATTTCAAGGTCATAAACTCGTTGTTCAAGGGCCTCAATACCATTTCTCAGCGTATCTAATTCCATGCCTGCAATTTGATCGCCGGATGCTGCGCGCGTCTCATATTCAGGAAGAAGCGTTGCTTTTAGTTCCTCAACCTTGGCATTTCCCGCCACAGCATATTTCTCAAGGGCTAAATAATAGTTAAAATTCTGCTCATACAATTCTTCTAACGTGTGTGTGGATGACACCATTTCATTTTGGTACTTGGATATTTCAACATAGACCTTATCTATCTCACCTCCCATCGATTGATATTTACCAAAGATCTTATCAATCATTTTTTCCCCTTTATTAAATAATTTTGATAAGAGACCCCTTTTCTCTGGGGCGAAATCTTTGCTGTCGAACCGATCCATTATTTTGCCGAGCTGTTTTAGCAGCTCACTGGAATCTTCCATTGAACTCGATTTCATTGTTGATAGAATACGATCTGAGAATTTAGATATTTCCATTGCTGGTTCTTTACCGAATTCTAAAAGAGACATTTGATTTTTCACGTCAATTTGCTGAGCAAGTCGGGCAACTTCAGGATCATTTTGAAGCTGCACCTTAAGTTCTTCCGTTTTTGCTAAGGACACCTGATTTGTGTTTTCATCGAAGATTTCAGTACTCTTCAAATTTGCCATACTAATCCCTCTTTTCTTATAATTTTCCACTAGCAAACCACTAGTTATGTATCTTTTCGAAATAGCCTGCGCCAGATTGGGAGTTTAGGTTCCTGATATTCATACTCGAACTCAAACTGCTCTAATAAATGGATATCATACACATGCTCATCAATGTATAACTCTAAATCCCTTAATCCAGAAGGATTAAAGAGTAGAATATCTATCCCAATCTCGTTCAATAGCAGCAACAATGCTGCATCAGATCGGCTGATTCCTCCCGTTGCACCACTATTATAAAGGATAACTCGCGGTACTTGCTGCGGATAATCAAACTTCATAAAAAGGGTAACAACTGATTTGGGCAAAGCCGTCAGCTGCGTAAACAAGAACTGTTTAACATCTTCCACTGATTCATGACCCTCAGGAAGAAGTTTAGGTTGAGCACATACTCTAGAAATTCCTGCAGCAATGGCCAGCTGTACGCCTGTCGGAAGCTGATTAAGCCGCCACCAGACACTTTTAATCATCTTTTCTGGATCAAGCGTCCCATCTGGATTTAGCGCATGATCATAATGGTATTTATGATTGGCTTTTATACTGTTGGTAAAAGGGAAATATCGAATGAATAAGGACAACTCCCCCTCCTTTAATTGTTCTACACGTTCCCAATAGTTCCGCCGATTTTCAGAAACACCTGAAATTTTGGCAAATACGGAGGGGATATAGATTTCATTTCCTTCAATATAAAAGCCAGGGCGTATGAAGGCCCTTTCCTTACTCATTAAAAATAGTTCATCATAGGTCGTTTTCAACGTAATCGATACCGGTAAATGAGATCGATATTGCCATGGTTTAAAAATAGGTGTTTCTTCTGAATGAAGGATGCGGTCAATTTCTTTTGAAGCTTGATAAGCTACTGTTGCTTTTCTAACTGGCTTTGACTTTGGAAATGGTCTAGGCTGTTTTTTAACAGGAAAATCCTGTACAACCATGAGCGTTTTCTCTGGATCAAACTCTTTAAAAATGTCTTCACCATTTGGATGGAAAATCAATAAATCAATACCTAGTAATTTTGTTAAGAATAAAAAGTACTGTTCGCTTTTTGTTGCCTCACCATACCAGATGATACAGGGTACAAGGACATCATCCATTTTTTTAAGCAGGTCATTAATATGGTTCCAAACCCATTTTGTCAGATCCATAATTACCCGCCTAAAGTCTGGATGTTTTAACCCGCCATCATGTTTTGCTGCAAATTGATTCAACACTTCGATGTAACTTTCTCGGATATACCGGTGTAATGATGCATCCTGATGAGAGGGAATCAACTGTCTTCCTTCCATAAAAGCTATAAATCGATTAACAGAAAGTGATTCACTTTGATTCACTTGCAGCACACTTTGTAGAGATTGAAATATTTGAGGGGCAATTTCTTTATTTAGATGATCACTCCATACCTCAACATTCGGTTTTTGTGACAGCTCATATAAGGTAAGATAATAATCATCTTCATCATGGGGAATCCCCAAAAAGCGAGCAGCAACTTGACCAAAACTAAATCCATCTGTATCTATTTGATGATGTTCACGTTCAGAACGCGGACTATCTATCATTTTCTTCCATTCAGTATCTTTAAAGGTAATTAGTTGTGGATTGATCTTAGCATATTGGCCAAAAGCGCCCAACGTGCTCCCCCCTTTCTTTACCCGTTTACTCCTATTAAGTATAACGTATAAGTACGCAAAAGGTTTCAAATGACACACATTCGTTGGTAGTAAATTATGCGTTCATCCTAGCTGACTATCCCTAAAAAAAGAAAAACCCATACTTCCAAAATGGAAGCTGGGTTTACATTTTCGCCTAACATCCATTATGAAGATAAAAGCACCGATTTTTCTACATGTGTTGCTTTAACCTGTAAATTTGGTTTCACAATATCGGCATCACCCGTCAACATGAGCTTTAAGGCTAAATAAGCAAAGTTAACACCTGAAAGGGATGATATATGCAGACCGCCAGACATACGTGGATTAATTTCAAGCAGCTTCGGCAGGCCATTATTATACTTTATTTGCACATTATAGACATATGGAATTTGATAAATATCATTCACTTTCCCCGCTATTTCCATAAGTTCAGGAATATCTTCAAGCTGTCTAATCCGTCCCTCCTCTTTCTTCCGTGGGACGGCAGCTAGAAGCTGGCCATCATAGGACAAACAATCAATACTATATTCATATCCACTCAGATATTCCATTACCATTAATTCCTCAAATCTGTCTTGCTTAGAGAGAATTTTATATGCTTCGTTAAACGATATGTAATGACTGATATGACCAAATAAGTCGATAATCGTATCCTCTGCATCACGGATAATCCGGAATCCTTCACCGCCTCTTCCATCAGCCGGCTTTATGCACACAACCTTACCAAGACCGCGGAGCCTCTTATACTCCTCCTTAAATTGTGCTGAATTCTGGACAACACGATATTCTGGAACTAAGTTTCCAAGTCCGTTTTCTATAAACGACTCATACAGCTTCCCCTTATGAGAAATAGTTTCCATACTAGCAAAATCCTCGCAGACCATTACTTTTGTCCCGATTGCTTGAAAACGTAAAATGGCTTGAGAAATTTCAAGCGCATGCTGATAAGGAATAAAGACGTCAATTCCATGCTTTTTGCAAAATTCCAGACAAAAACTAATATAGTCTTCACCACTTACCTCTGGTTCAACCTCTGCATAATCGCATACATGTAAGTAAACGGTATTGCGATTTGGATGGGTCCCATAGATTTCAAAATCGATTCCATCTGGATTGTTTTTGATTGCTTCAATAAAATGGTATGCTGTTGAAAACCAGCGATTAAACCATATTTTCTTTTTCATAACGAATGGTTCCTTTCTTAAGCTCACGCGGCTAATTTACTAGTATTTGGTATTATCATTCAGTTTATCACAGTAAACATAATTATCTAAAGATTTAATTTTTTCATCAAG
The DNA here is from genome assembly GCF_000305495.1 of Peribacillus psychrosaccharolyticus ATCC 23296. Taxonomy (GTDB): domain Bacteria; phylum Bacillota; class Bacilli; order Bacillales; family DSM-1321; genus Peribacillus; species Peribacillus psychrosaccharolyticus. The sequence goes on from NZ_AJTN02000185.1 coordinate 33,786, forward strand.
AAAATAGCCTGCATAAACATGTGCAGGCTTTTTCTATATTATTTCTACTTATCCCTATTTTATCCTAACAGGCTGTTTTTTAACCGTCTGAGATGGGGACATGGTTCTACTGACCGAATTCACACATCAAATATAAAAAGAAATCAAACAGATTTATGAGCACTAGTCTGTAATTCTTCTATATATACTGCACATTTTTTTACCACACTCTTCAAACGTTCATACTCAAGGGTGACGACCATTCTTCCTAGTTCAGAAAGTGAATAACTTTTTCGTCGATCCGATTCCTGTTTAACAATGAGTCCGTCTTTTTCAAGTTTACTAAGTGCTCCATAAAGAGTACCTGGACCCAACGTCACTTCTCCATCGCTCATTTCTTTTACTCGCTCCATAACCCCATACCCCTGAAGCGGTTCTTGCAAAGAAATTAAGATATAAAACGTCGTATGAGTAAGCGGTAGATAATTTTCTGCTTTTTTTCTCATTTAAAGAACCTCCAATAAAACTACACTTAGTGACTTACTCTAGGGTAATCCTTTGCATTCGTTTAATCAACCTGTTTGATTGCCTTGATTCAACTGACTATTATATAAACCATAATAGAAGCCTTTTTCCTTCAATAATGAATCATGTGATCCACTTTCTATGATTCTGCCTTCTTCAAGCACAAGTATCTTATCTGCCTGTTGTATCGTATTAAGCCGATGGGCAATAACAAAACTTGTTCTTCCCTCCATTAGCCGCTGCAATGCTTCTTGTATTTTCACCTCAGTAATTGTATCAATACTGCTGGTCGCTTCATCTAAGATTAGAATACTAGGGTCAGCTAACAGCGCTCTGGCTATCGAAATCAACTGCTTCTGTCCCTGACTAATACCGCTGCCGTCCTGTTTTAACATAAATTCATATTCGTTAGGGAGTTTTTGTATAAAGCTATGAGCATTTGCAAGCCTAGCTGCTTCCTCTACTTCATTATCAGTTGCATCCAAACGACCATAACGGATATTCTCTCGAACAGTACCTTGAAAAAGGTAGGAGTCTTGGAGGACAAAGCCCATATGACTGCGCAAACTGCTTCTTTTTACTTGTTGAATATCACGGCCGTCAATTAAAATCTTTCCCCTGTTGGGATCATAAAACCGTGCAAGTAAATTGACTAAAGTTGTTTTCCCTGCTCCTGTAGGTCCGACAAGTGCCACATTTTCACCTGCTCGTACTTTAAAATTAACATTCTTAATCGTCTCACCTGATTTCTCGTATGCGAATGAGACTTTATCAAAGATCACTTCACCCTTGATATCTTCTAGACTTCCAGCATCTTGTTCATCCACTGCTTCTTCTTCCTCATCTATAATTTCGAAGACCCTTTCGGCTCCGGCAATAGCTGATAAAAGGGTGTTAAATTGATTGGCTAAATCGTTAATCGGTCTAGTAAACTGTCTAGAATACTCCGTAAAGATAACGATGGTACCAATTGAAATAAATCCTTTTAAAGCTAAATAACCACCTATCCCTGCTATAATCGCAAAGCTTAGGTTATTAAGGAGATTCATTACTTTAGGAATAAAACCAGAGTATGCTTGGGACAAGTAGCCGGATTGCTTCAATTTCTCGTTTCGCACTTTAAACTCTCTAATCACTCGGTCTTCCTGTGAAAAGGTTTTAACAATCCGCTGTCCCGAAACTGTTTCCTCAATAAAACCATTAAGCTCCCCAATATTCTTCTGCTGCTCCTTGAATAACTTCCCTGTCCGATTCGTAATCCATCTCATGCCTAAGAACATAAGCGGTATGATAATCATTGTCAGTAAGGTTAACAGTGGACTGAGCCAAAGCATCACTACAATTGTTCCGACCAGTGTTAGTAAACTTGAGAATATTTGGATGACCGAACTATTTAATGTGGAGCTGACATTTTCAATATCATTTGTCACTCGACTCATCAATTCTCCATGTTGTCGGCGGTCAAAAAAGGTAATCGGAAGTTTATGTAAATGACGGAATAACTGGCTTCGCATTGTATATACCGTATCTTGCGCAATACCTATCATCCAATAATTTTGTAAAAATGTTGAAAGTGAGTTAAATACGTAAATAACTAATAAACTTAGCAAGAGTGTCAAAAAATGATTTCCATTTTTACTCACAATATAATCATCTATTGTCATCCCGACAAGAAACGGGCCAAGTAGACCTAATGCTGAACTGATCACAACCATGGCAAGTACAACCATCAGCAACGTTTTATTATCAGCTAGGTAGAACCAAATTCGTTTTATCGCAGCAAAGCGTTTACTTGTTTTTTTCTTATGAGTTATCTCCTTTTTACTTTGACTCAATCGGAATCTCCTCCCTGCCCAATTGCGAGGTGATAATTTGCTGATACAAGCTATTTTTTTGAGCTAGTGAATGATGCGTACCTTGTGCAAGCAGCCGGCCTTCTTGGATCAATAATGTCGTATCAGCCCCCGTAGCTGTACTTACTTTCTGGGTAATAATGAAAATGGTACAAGTATAACCCTTCAGAGCTTGAAGTAGTTTTGATTCAGTCTTTAAATCAAGCGCGCTAGTACTATCATCAAGTAACAAAATTTTTGGTTTCCTTACAAGAGCCCGAGCAATCGACAGCCTTTGCTTTTGACCCCCGGATAAGTTAACACCCTTTTGTCCAAGTACAGTCTCATACTGCAAAGGAAGCTGGAGTATCGTTTCATGAATTTGTGCATCCTTTGCAGCTTGGATAATTTCTTCCATTGAGGCATCCTCTTTTCCCCAAGCTATGTTAGATTTAATTGTGCCTGAAAAGAGAAGCGCTTCTTGTGGTACATAGCCGATTTGCTGCCGGAGCATATCCAGTTTCAACATTTTACTATCCAGATTATCAATTAGTATACGGCCGGCATCGACATCAAAGAGACGTGGAATCAACTGAAAAAGAGTTGTTTTTCCTGCTCCAGTAGCTCCAATAATGGCAGCTGTCTGTCCCCCCTCAACTGTAAAGCTAAGATTGTTAAGGACAGGCTTCTGATTGGGGTACCTAAAGGACACATTTTCAAATGTCACTTTCCCCTCATTGATTATTTCCTTTGAATTATCGGCATGATCAAGTAAATCAATTTCAGTATCCATTACTTCATTAACCCTTGCAACAGATGCACGTGCGCGGGATATCCCCATAATCAACCAAGAAAAAACAGAAAAAGAAGCCGTTATTCGTGTCGCATAGTTGACAATTGCAACGACTTCCCCCACTTTAATTTCACCTGCTGCCAGCTGATTTCGTCCTAACCAAAGAATGACGAGTATTGAACAATTCATGAGGAATAAGAGAATCGGCTGTGTCGTTTCAATGAGGCGCAGGGCGGTAACTGTTCTTTTTTTGAGAACCTCACTTGTTTTATTAAAACGATTTACCTCATAGCTTCTGCGTAGAAAGGCTTTGATCAAACGCATACCGACTAAGTTTTCCCGCATCACTCCATTTACATGATCCAGTTTTTCCTGAACGTTTTTAAACATCTTTCCTGCTCGACGCATCACCCATATTAAAAAGAATAGTAAAATAGGTATCGATAGTAATAAAATGATAGATAGCTTAAAATTAACAAACATAGCCATCAAAGCACCGCCAACTACTAATAAGGGTGCACGAAACATAATTCGCAGGCTCATGAACACCGTATTTTGGAGGACCGTAATGTCCGTAGTCATTCGTGTAATTAAAGAGGAAGTCGGGAACTTAATTAAATTTGTAAATGAAAAAGCTTGAACCTTTTCAAACAATTTAGTCCGTATATCAAAACCAAAACTTTGACTGACATGTGAGGCAGCAAAGGAGTTAATTAATCCCCCTCCAAAAGAAAGAATGGCCAATATAGTCATCACTACACCCCAAGTAATCACAACAGTCATATCCTCCTGCAGGATCCCTTCATCAATAATTTTCGCTATTAATAACGGTTGCAGCAATTCTACACCCAACTCAAAAAACATGAGGAAAAGTGCCAGCATAATCGAAAGCCGGTACGGCTTCAAAAAAGGAATCATTTTCTTCATACTTTCCACCCTAGTTTCATTAATATTTTTCGGCATTCATTTAGTCACTCTAAAATCTTGAATAGTAGGTATATATGCTATATCATACATTTATTGTAAGAATTTTAAAATAGTTTGCTTTCTCAATTGAAAAAAATTCAAAACACTCTTGACATTCTATTAAAAGTAAGAGAAAATCTAATTGATAATGATTTTCACTATCATTATTAATCTCATGACCCTGGTAATATAAGCAACTAAGCAATATGTTGTGATAACGACTTCACAACTCTATGATAACCGGTTCAGGTTATCTCCCTGGCCTACTTAAAATAAGAATGCAGAAAATCACTAGAATATTGCCCCCTCTTTATTCAAGTTATTTCCCCCCCTGTACTTTAAGCATTCTTTCATTTAAGAGAGCCAGGGAATTTTTATTTTTAATCAACTATCTAAATAAAAGAGGATGACTCAGTATGAGTCATCCTCTTTCTATTCAGCCTGCATATTGCTGGGCTGCACGTACTTGCACCTCAATGGTACCTATCGTTTTATTCACAATTACCTTAAGCAGTATAGGATAATCCTTATTGTTTAAAAATTTGAAGTCTTTTCCGCCATAAGATACGGTAGCATCTCGATCTTTCGGCACATACCCGACTTCCTTTGAATGATGATTAAGTTCAATTATTTCTAAGCCGGCCTGATCTACAGCATTATATAACGTAGATGACGTCTGGCAGATTCCCCCGCCTATTCCTTCTACTAATTCTTTATTAAGAATCTCCATTGCCTTTTGATATCCTCTAGCTTCTGTCCGTTCACCAACGATTAAGTTATAGTAAAAACGATCTCCAGGACCTAAAACAATTTGGTCAATTTCACTAGCGGATAAAGCAATATTAGTAGTTCTGCCGGTAACTGATGCATTAAATTTTGTCTTATATGAAGCTAAAAGGGTTTGGTCAACATTGGCTGCCGTCTTTGCCGTTACATTCGGTACTGATTCAATAATCGGTACATTAACCTCTCTTTGAAAAGCGCGTAGATTTTTTAGTTCATCCAAAAGCGGCTTTTTTTCCAGAACAATACGTGCCTGACCTGGTTTTAATGTACCATCATTACTTAATCTTGCTGGAATCATCGGTTGGTCGTATTTTGTTTCCAACGACCTGACTAAATCTACAGCTGCTTGTTCCTCCCGTATATCGGACGCCTTCACTACCTGAATTTCCTTACCATTTCTACTGTCTACTAAAACAAGCTTTGGATCACTCATCTTTTTATCGATGAGCATTAGTTCTTTCTTAACCAGGCTGCTATTCTTCACTGGTTCTTTTTCTTTCGAAAAAACCAGATCAGTATTTTTCACCCCAAGCCATACCCCGCTGAACACTAAAATACCAACTACCACCAACAGCATAATCCCTTTTTTCATTCGCTTCACACCCGTAAATTATATTTTCCAAAATCCAAAACAGACCCTACCAAACTCCTATACTAATAGACACATAAAATCTACCGTAGATTTCATTCAACACCATTATATACCACATTTAATCAAAAAAGCACCTCTTAGTGTAATTTTCATAGGAATAAAGGAACCGAAATTTTCTAAGGAGTGGTATTGTCGAATGATCTTGATAAAGAACGTTTTTTCTACAAAAACAAGGGTGAAATGCAGTATTTTATTCCAAAAAGTGCGGAATACCTCGGTCTTCTCACAATCTGATTTTTTTGATTCCTGTAGTTAAGAATATTGCTGCGAAGAGAAGGAGAATAATCGTGCTTGTCATGATGGACTCTAGGGTGCCTGTTGTAATAATGTCCGTGAAGCCGCGCATTGCCCAGGTCTGCGGCAAAAGTTCAGCTATCTTTTGCATGAAAGTAGGTTCGAGTTCTAATGGCCAATATACTCCCGAGAGCATGCAGGTTGGGATCACAATTAAACTAGCTATTCCTGATTGCTGTTCTAATGTTTTGGCTGTAGTTGCTATGACTAACCCAATTCCGACAAAGGCCAGCATCATAGCAGAAACGAGAATGAATATTGGAAGCGGGCTTCCCCAACTCACATCAAATAGCAGGTTTGTCGCGAGCATTAAGATACTAAATTGAATCCATCCGATTAAAAAAAGGAAAGCAGGTAGCCAGAAGCTACTTGAAAACGTGTAACAGGAGTACTCAGCAACCGATACCAAACACCGTTTCCTTTGGCCTCAATAATAACTCCCGTCACGGTAAATAACTTAATCATTAAAAACATAATACAAAATCCTGAACCCTTGGCCGAAATATTCTTTTCATTTATTTCGTTCGAATTCATATCTACTATTTTAACCAACGTATTTTGGACTTGTTCATCCCTTTGTAACTTTTCAAACATAATTGGCCAATCTTGACCGCTATATTCACTCCAAGTTTTTGATGCTGATACATGATTCACGATTGTTGAAAGCTTATTAGAAACATAATCTGTAACTGTACGACTTGAAACAAACTCTGGAATTCTTTCGAATCTTACCTCTGGCTTGCTCCCAGTTTTCAGTTGTTCCCCAAACCCTTTTGAAATGAGAATGACACCCTCAGCCTCTTTTTCCTTTAGTTTTTGTGAAGCTTCCTTTGAAGAGGTTTCTACCAATGTAAAGAGTGAATCATCTTTCCTCATTACGTCGATAAATCCTTTTGATAAAGTAGTCTTATCTTGGTCAACATAGAGGATTGTTGCCTTTTCCTCTTCACTTTCAGTCATTACATTTCCAAATAGAAGAGTGAAAATAATCGGCATAGCAAACATAATTAAATAGTTTCGCGGGTTTCTAAAAACCAGCCTTACCTCCATACTGCATATACTCCAAATTTTCTTCATTACTATCCCCCCCTTCATCGTGTTCTGAGTCGTAACGTTCCAATCAGCATGGCCGCGATTCCCACTAAAAACAAACCGATAATAGCAGGGAGTATTTCTCCCCAATTAACTCCAGCCATGATTTCTAAAAAACCCGTCAGCGCCCACTTATTAGGCACAACGTCCGAGAGACGCTTAAGGAAGTCTGGAAATTGGGACAGTGGCAGCATGGATCCTCCAGCGAATGCTAGAATTTGTATCCCAATTCCGCTAATTAAATCCGCCGTTCTCATTTCCTTTATGAGTCCAGCAAGCAGCATAGAGAGTCCTGAAACAGCCACAGCATAGGCCCCTCCCATCGCTAGCAATTGGCCAACATTATCCCCCCAATGCACTTTACAAAAGAGGGAGGTGCCCATAATAAATATAAGAAATTGGATACAGGCAAACCCTAATGTTCCTAGGAACTTCCCTAAAATAATGGACCAATCACTTGTAGGACTGATTTTCAATCGTGCCAGCGTTTCTAAGTCACGCTCCTTTATAAAGGATTTTGCACCAGTGGTTATGTTATACAAAAGAAACATAGCAGCCATTGCCGCAGCATAATATTGCATAGATGAGACGGTTTCCTTTCCAATCGTCCGATCCGTTATTGGCGTTACTTCATTTCCTTGGTTGGTTAATTCCACAGTTATCGTACTCGCTAGTTCAGTAACTTCTCCTGGTCCTGCTGCTACGGCTTGTGAAGTGCTTAAGTCGGCCATAACAACGTTAGTCGTGTGAGAAACGCTCTGAACACGGCTGACAAATGAGGTTAATATAGATTCAATCACAGCAGCTTTCAATTCTTTATCAGAATTAGAAAATAATCTGACCTCTTTAAGTTTCCCTTCCTTTACATTCTCACTCCAAACGGTTGGAATAGAGAGCCCCACATCAATTTTTCCTTCCTTCAGCATTTTCCCCAAGTTTTCTTCTTTATTGGTTGATTCAATTTTAATAAAATCAAGTTTTCGTAAAACGTCTTCTTCAAAAATCCTTGCGAGTGAATCGCTATCAGCCGTATACAAACCAATGGTCGTGTCTGCAAAGCTGTCTTCATTACTCATAATTGGTTTCAAAGCGGTACCGAGAATAGCAGTTAGGACAAGCGGCAGCAATAACAGCATGATAAGGGCGCTGCGATCAGCTATTCGAATTTTGACATCATTCCAAGCAATGTGTAAACTTTGCATCTCTTCCCTCCTAATCTCGCAAAGAGCGTCCAGTCAGTTGTAAAAACAGACTCTCTAAATTGGGTTCTTTTCGTTCCATTGTTTCTATCTGTATATTTGCGTTAACGGCTAGCGTAATAATTTCAGGCAGTGGATTTTCCGTTTCATTAATACAAATATCGATTGCATGTGTATCAGGCTTAATCATCACTCTTTCAACACCATGAATTTGTTTAATATATTGAAGGAACTCCTCATTTAGATTCGTTAGTTTCATTTCGATAACCGTCCCATTTGCTAACCGATTACATAAATCTCTTTGGGTTCCGAGCGCCATCACTTCTCCCTGATCAATAATCCCAATTCGGTCACATAAATACTCTACTTCTGCCATGTAGTGACTGGTATAAATAATCGTAACACCACTTTTATTCAAATCCTTGACCGTTTCTAGAATATGATTTCGGGATTGCGGGTCGATTCCTACTGTTGGTTCATCCATAATCAACAGTTCTGGTTCATGCATCAAGGCAGCTCCAATATTAATTCGTCTTTTCATGCCGCCAGAAAACGTTTCAATCTTATCTTTTGCCCGCTCACTAAGTCCGACAAAAGAGAGCACCTCCTCGGCCTTTCTTTTTGTTTCAGCCCTTGTTAGACCGTACATTTTCCCCCAGAACAATAGATTTTCACGAGCAGATATCGTCGGGTAGAGGGCAATTTCTTGCGGGACTATCCCAATTTTCTTTTTGATTTCTAAGGGTCTTTTTTTCACTGATAGACCATCTATCCAAATGTCTCCTTGATCGTACTTAACCAACCCGCAGATCATTGAGATTAGCGTTGATTTACCTGCACCGTTGGGACCAAGCAGCCCAAATGCTTCACCCTTATCAACTGAAAAAGAAACATTCTTTACAACTTCTTTTTGATCAAATGACTTTTTTATATTTTCAACTTTAAGCACTTTCTTAACCTCCTTTTCATCTCTCCTCCACAGTTTATAAAATAACGGATTGGTATACATCGAGCGCAGGATAGAAAGTAAAGCACGAAAAAAAGGCCTTCATCAGGCCTTTTGACTAATACACTATGCTGAAAGTCATGGTTACTTAAAAACAGTTATCCCGTATCTAACCGCAAATATGGCAGCCTGAGTTCGATCGCGCATTTCAAGTTTACTTATGATGTTAGATACATGATTTTTTACAGTACCTTCGGTGATATAAAGACTAGCAGCAATTTCTTTATTATTACGCCCCTCACCCAAATGACGCAGAACCTCAACTTCACGAAGAGAAAGTTCATGAAATAGTTTAGGTACTTGTATTGTTGAAGCATCATTCTCCTTATTCCTTCTCAGCTCATGAATGATCTCGGCTGTTAGTTGTGGGGGAAGGACAATTCCACCTGACAATACTGTCATGATTGCCTTAACGATAGCATCTACAGAGAGATCTTTTAATAAGTAACCAGATGCTCCCTCCTCTAATGCCTGAAAAATTAATTCACTATCTTTAAAGGTAGTCAACATCAGTACCTTTGTATGTGGAAGCTGAGAAGTAATCAGTTGGGTCCCTTTCACTCCATCTACATTTGGCATACGAATATCCATTAAAACAATATCAGGCTGGAGATGAATCGCTTGTTCATAGGCATCTTGACCATCTTCAGCGATTCCAATTACCTCTATTTCTTCCCTAAGGTTAAGTAGTGCTGATAATCCTTCCCGAATCAATGCTTGATCGTCGGCAATCAATACTCTAATCATAAGACCCCTCCTATTATCCAGCGTTTTTGATGTAACGGTAATTCAACGTCTATCTCGAATCCTCCTTGATGAATGCTTTGAAAACACACTGTCCCTCCATGTTCTTCTATTCGTTCCTTCATATTGATTAGACCAAAACCAGGCGTGACCTTACTCATTCCATATCCATTATCCTTGATTGTTAACGTAATCTTTTCGAGAGTACAAGAAAGTATCACATGGCAATGAGTTGCTTGTCCGTGGCGTTTGGCATTCGTCAAAGACTCTTGGATGATTCGAATAAGTGTCGGCTGTAGTGTGCTTGGAATACTAGTTGGATCACCCGCTAGATCAAAGGTCGTTTGTAGACTTGCTGACTTATAAAAGTCCTCAAACAATTTACGAACGGAAGCGATAAATGTTTGTTGTGAGCCTTCATCACTGTGGATAGTCTTAACCGAAAAACGCACTTCCTCCAATGCATCCCTTGCTAATACTCCACAGATGTTCATTGCTGCTTCTGCTTTGGGCTTATTTTGATTCATTAGCTCGCGTGCAAGTTGCAACTGCACTAGCAAGGCAGTCATTTTATGTCCAACCGTGTCATGTATTTCACGTGCTATGCGGTTTCGTTCCCGATCTACCGTTAACTGTTCCACTGTCTGAGCGTACTGTTGTAATTGCTGGTGTGCATCTTCAAGTTCTTGATGTGAACGACTCATTTGTTCATATTGTAGAGTGACCACTTCACTAGCTTCATATAATTTCCGAATCAAATCACCAACTACTGTCCCGAAAACAACAAAAGATACGCCGGTTAAATTATCAAATAAATCAACGTAACCGGTGCGAATGAAGCATTCCAGCATAACAATCAACCATAAAATAAAGCTGCCCCATAACAAACGTTGACGTATTTTGTTAGCAAATTCAGAGAGGAACAGTGTGATAGCTGTCACTCCTACAAGAATTAAATACAATGTTGAAGAAGGAAAAAGGAAGCCGTAAACGAAGCACAGCATGCCATCAATTAAAATAGTAGAAAGTTTGATTTTATCTTTATAGAAGTCATATTGAAAAAAATGATTGTACACAAAAAGAGCCATTATGATGAAAATAGTCCCTTTTAGCAAACTCTGATCAGGCGCCTTTACAAAATACATGAAGCTAATCAAGATATACATAACCACTCGAAGATGGATTAACCAATTCCCCAAACAACCACCCGCTATCTATATTTTTCTTTAATCATGACGAAAACCCTTAGTAAATGGAAGTGTTTTTTTATTGGGAGTCGGCGGGATACGATCAATTTTAACTATGATTTGGTTCAAACTAAGGAACAATCCCGTCTAGAGTGGCCGTTTTCCCATCTGTACGTCTTGTAATACCTAATGGGGTATATTAAATAACAAAAAAAGAGCCCTTTTAAAGGCGCCCTCTTACGATTACACAATGATCGCCGCTACTTCTGAAAAAAATTCTTGATAGAGGGCTTGGACTGCTTTCTTTTCATCTTTGGCTTTCACGCCGAACATCATGCTGACTTCTGACGAACCTTGATTTATCATTTCAATGTTGACCTTTTCTTTAGCCAGTGCTTGAGAAGCTCTGGCTGTTGTTCCTACATTATGACGCATGCCCTCACCTACAACCATAATTAGAGCCAAATCGTGCTGTACCTCGATTTCATCTGCATGAAGCTCATCTTTAATTCTCTCAATAATGCAAGCTTCTGTTTCTCTATCAAGCTGATACTCTCTAAGAATGATTGTGATATCATCAATGCCAGATGGGATATGCTCATAGGAAACATAATTTTCTTCGAGAATCTGTAATAGCTTTCGCCCAAATCCTATTTCACGATTCATTAAGTACTTACTAATATAGATACTGCAGAATCCCTTGTCACTTGCGATACCAATGACTGGACCATTATTGTTTTTTCGTTCATTAACAATCTTCGTACCTTCAGATTCAGGATTATTTGTATTTTTGATTTGCACTGGTATGCCCGCGCGGTAAGCAGGAATCAACGCTTCATCATGAAAAACAGAAAAACCTGCATAAGAGAGCTCGCGCATTTCGCGATACGTTAACTCCTTTATTTCCTTCGGTTGGTTCACCACATTAGGATTGACTGCATAGACAGCATCTACATCCGTATAGTTTTCATACAAATCAGCTTTCGTCCCATTAGCTAGGATTGAACCTGTTATATCCGAACCACTTCGAGAGAAAGTAAGCACCTCTTTGTCTGCTGTATATCCAAAAAATCCAGGGAAGATTAAAATTTCCTTCTGATCCCGAAGTTCATAAAGGCGTTGATACGATTCTGACAGCACTTCGACATAACCATTTTCATCGGTAAGAATTAAACCTGCATCAAAAGGATTCACATAACGAGCTGCGTATCCTTCTTTTGTGAAAAAAGCCGCTACAAGTTTAGCATTATTGTCTTCTCCACCAGCCTTCAATCCATCCAGATACCTCAGTGGATCTTTTTGGTCAGCATAGAGGAGCGAATAGAAATTTTCACTGATTTCGGAAACAACGTCTTCACTCAGTTCCAATTCTGAAGCAATATCTGAATAGCGGAGAATAACAGTTTCCAGTAAATCCGCTGCATCTTCTCCCGCTAATTGATCTTCTCCGCAAGCAATTAATAAATCAGTGACTTTTATATCATCAGAATTTCGTTTTCCTGGTGCTGATACAACTACAATCCTTCGTTCAGAATCACTTGTGACGATATCTAATACCTTCTTTAGCTGTTCTCCCGAAGCAAGTGAACTACCGCCAAATTTCACAACTTTCATGAACCCATCCCCTATAAATTAAATATTCAGTAAAAATAACTCCCCTTATTATCACTCTTTTGTAGCCATTAATCAAGGGATATTCTGCCCTAAAAAAACAAATGTACTTTTATCACGGAATGGTATGTAGTTTACAAAGAAGATAGAACAACGATTATTGTCTCATGACTAAACGCATACTGATCTTGTCCATTACATCTCTCCTTTTTTACCTATTGCATTACGATTATAACGGACTTACAATAAGTATGAATTTTAAATCTTTTCGGAAAGAAGCGAAGTCACTTGTGGTTATTGGCCGCCTTACTCACCAGCTGTTCTTTTGGAATCAACAACACGATCTTTAAATGGAGCAATACGAAAGGCTTTTCCAAGATACATATTCAATTTTTCTTTTATATTTCTGCTTTTTTTCTTACATTAGGTTTCAGCCTAATTAGTGGGAAATACCACATTCATCTTCTAGCAATTGTACTAGGGGCGACAATTGGTATTTTAAATGCTTATGGCAATATCCAGATGTCTCATGCCTTTGATAACGGGCCGGCTAGTTTAACATCTCCTCTAATAGCAGCCAATACTCTATTTCCCATTCTATGTGCAGGTCTTATCTTTAAAGAACATATTACACTCGTTCAATGGTTAGGCATTCTGAGCATGCTAGGAGCGGCACTAATCATTCAATATTCACCGAAAGCTTCAAAAAATGTTCATTATACTTTATGGATGCTTCATATTATTTTAGCCATTTTTTCTTTCGGTGTACTTGGGGTATTAATGCAGGTATCGTCCCATCTTCATATTGAGTCTCTTGAGGTTTTATCCGCCATGTATGGCGGGGGCAGTGCTTACTTACTTATAACAATGGCAAGAAAAAAAGAAAAAGTACAACAATCAGAAGTTAAAATCGGCGCCACGGTTTCTATGCTCAGTCTAATCGGTTACTCATGCTATTTTTACGCATTGAATACAGGAATCTCAAGTATTGTCTTTCCTATTGTCAGCTTAAACTGCTTAGTGGTTGTTTTTATTGGCTGTTATCTTTACAAAGAGAGATTAAAGCTCTATCAAATGGCGGGTGTCGCTATCGCCTTAATCGGCATCATTCTAACTAAGATATAAAAAAACAGGGATCCCCCTGTTTTTTTTCTGTTCACTATTTTGTTAGGATCAAAATACCAGCACAATGTGAAATTGGATGAAACTCGCATGTACATACCTTTTGTAACGATACAACGAGTTCATCGTATACAAAATAAAACTCATCATCATCCCAATAGGCACTACTTTCTTTTCTGCATGCTTGCAGTTTCTCCCGACTTTGAAAGGCAATGTCCCCAATAAGAATTTTCCCGTTATCGGTTAGTAATGGCAGTAACTCTTCGATAAACATCAGTTTTTCATCATCGTTTAAATGGTGTAATGCGTAGGTACTTACAATAAAATCATATTTCTTTTCTTTGATTTCTTTAGGCAAACCTTTTGAGAAATCACACTCCATTACATTTGCTTTTGGCATTTTAGCTTGAGCAATTTCGATCATTTTAGTGGAAAAGTCTAGGCCGTCAATACTATGACCATAGTCATATAGCCGGTGACTTAAAGTCGCTGTTCCTATGCCAATATCTAACACCTGCGCATGTTTGATCTGCATGATTTCATTGAAAATGGTGTTGATTACTTTCTTATATCCCGCGAATGGATATAGCAATTGATCTTCACTAACTTTAACACTTTGGTCATATTCATTTGCCCAAATGTCAAATCCCTGTTTATTTAGCATTGTTTATCTCCTTCTTAACTTATTGTTAAGCACTTTTTGATTTAGGAAACTTAGATAGGAACCTCTTCAGAAGTGATCCTTTTCTCTCAATCCAGCCTTGGTGTTCTAAGCGTGACTTGCGCCGGATACCTTCGCTTAGTGCAAAAAAAGAAAACATTGCAGTACCTATAAAAACAGCTGCTGTAATAGGAATCCAGGGAGCTCCGTCAATATCAACAAGCACGTTTGAAATATATAACGGCCATTCAATTGCCGTGTTTGTAATCATGTAAGCTCCATTCTCCATTTGTGATAAGCTTTGTGATAAAAATATTCCAAATACACCTAGCTGTCCGATCAAAAATAACATATTGCCAAGATGTGTGAAGAAATAAGACAGCCACTGAGGTGAACAGAGCGGCCAATAATATCTAGTAAACATTCCTTTTATCCCTGTGCCGAGTACAGTGGCTGCTTCGTAATACGTCGATGCTTGAACATGCTTGATACTTTTCTTCATGAGCTCCGCTACCTTTCCGACTTCAAAAAGGATAATCAACCCCATCATCCAGAGAATACGCTGAGAGCTGAAAACGATTAATGGCAGTAAAGAAAAAAACATAACCATAAATATAACCGGAACACGAGAGAATAAATAATTCCAAGCCTGCAAAATCAGATTTATACTTTTTGAATGGGCCGCACTAACAGCCAGGATCATCGCTAAAATAAAGACAGAAAGGCTCATTCCAAGTACCGTTGCAAGGGTATTCCTTGTCCCAATTACAAGGAAACTAAGTACATCACGACCTTCCCGGTCCGTACCTAACAAAAAATCTTGGGACGGTGGGAATGGCGGGTATGAAAAAAAATCTGGATAATAACTGCGCTTTGTTAGTTTTGCATCAATCCCTGGTAAATAGGGTCCTGCAATGGCCAGAATCATAAATACAGAACATCCGCATATTCCGATGAGCAGCGGGACATTTTTCCTCATTTATTATCCTCCTTCCGTACTGGAACAAGGAAAAAGGTCAAAATCTCCTGAAGCCATTGAAAAATTAGTAAAATGGCCATCAATAATAAACTGAACCCTATTATTGCTGCAGTATCCATGACCATTGGTTCACCGGCATAAAACCACCCGTTAAACTGAAGGGCTCTAATTAGTCTTGTGCCAATGCCGCGATACATCGATAGATATTCGACCACAAACATAGCTGACATGATTATTAACGCAATTGGCATTAAATGCTGCAATAACTTCGGCCAGCAATTCAACAAGGCATGCTTCCAAATAACCGCCCAATCCTTAGCACCTTTCGAACGAGCTGTCCGAATATAATCAGCTGTTTCTTCCTCCTCTAATGCTTCTGCAGTTAAACGTGCGATTATAGCAATTGGGTACATACAAAGATAAAGAATGGGTAAAAATACGTTGTACCACTCTTCATCGCCATAAATATCCGGTTTCCATATGTCATTTTTCATACAAAAGAACATAAACATTTGAATGACCATAATAAAGAAGAAGTCTGGAACAGATTGTAAAACCCAAGTGGATCCTTTTCCAGTTAATTTACCAACACCGCCTGTATGGCGGTAATCATAGATTCCCTTGCAGACACCAAAAAAGAGACTCAGTAAAAATGCGGGAATTATAATTACAACGCTTTTTTTAGCATAATAAAGAAGTTCTTCTTCCACAGGATCTTCATACATAGTCATACCAAGTGTTTTATTTTCTTTCACTTCTTTCCAATAAGTAACGATGTTTTGCTTATACGAACTCCAAGTAAATGAATAACTCATCACGTCAGTGGTTCCCTCACGATGTGAGGTTGTTTCACGAGGCATAAGGACCAGTAATACTAAAAGCAATCCAATGATTATGTATAAAAGTAAATTCCCAGTTAATCTCGCTGCAAGCTTAATATAAACCCCTCCCCTTAAAATCGTGGTAACTATTACCAATATTAACAAATTAGTTAGAATATTACGATATTAATTTTTAGTCAGGATTTAAAATCATTTTTCTGTAAACTTGTCAACTATTTCGGCATAAAATACAATAAATTCATGAAAAGGTTTGACAAATTTGTGAATTATACTAAAATTAACTATATAAGGAGATGATTTGTAAATGGAACAATACAAACTACTTAACTTTGTCCGTATCTTTGCAATGATTGGTTGTACAATAGGTGGAATTATATTTATTATTAGTTTGTTTGAAACCGGTTACAACGATAACCATCTTTTAACATTTGCTGCGATAGCTATAGTATTTAACTCGATGCTAGTATTTGGAGTGGGCTTGTTCTTTACTATCACTGAGGAACTCATTACCAAAACACGAAGAGTAAAATC
>NZ_AJTN02000184.1 GCF_000305495.1 Peribacillus psychrosaccharolyticus ATCC 23296
ATGATGTTATCTTCGTCCATTAATAAATACCACTGCGGCAAGGGATAAGGGCTGGAGATACAATGGGTTATACAGTCTTCATAGACCATCATACTTTGCTCGCTGGCCCATTTACTTTGAAAAAAGGTAATGGCTTGATCCTTATATTCAGGATTTTCTTTTACAGAAATCAGTTTCATTCTTCTCACACCTCTCAGACTAAGTAATTAGCCTTTTTGTGTAAAAGTCCTTCTTTTTATTGAAAGGCTCTCTACTTATTTAATAATATCCTATATAATGGTAAAATATAATATTCAGATATTATCGAGGAGTGGGCAGTTGTTGAAGCGGATGTTTTGGTGCAGTTTTGGATTATTAGTAGTGTTGTTAACAGGATCATGTACGAATAAAGAAGAAAGTAAGCTAAAAGGAATTGAATTTAAAGCTAACGGTCTGGAGTTCGAGATTTTGGAAACCAATGTTCTTTTTGTCCATTACCTAGAAAAGGTTGATACGACGGAAGATGCAAAAGAGTTATATGATAAAGAAATCATCCAGCCAATCTATGATTCTTGCTTTAAAGAAGGTGAATACATACATATGGCTGAAGGTTTTCTAACTAATCCTCCCACTGATTTATCATTACTTAGAACGAATGTGAACAACTATGATTCGGATACAATGATAAAAAATATCAAGAAATCCTTAACTGAATCGGCTCGGCACTTACAGGGTAAAAAGAAAACAACCATTTGTGTAATCCCTTCTAAAGATAGTATTAATAACAATGATTTATTAGGATTGACCGTTGGTACAGGAAAAATCTTAATGTTTACACATCTGTTTGACTCAGATACTTCCATACAATCTACTATCGCGCATGAATATCACCATAGTGTATGGACCAAGAAATATCTCGAATCTTCACCTAGCGATACTGTATTAGATAACCTCGTCTTCGAGGGGAAGGCTAAAATGTTTGAAGATAAGGTGATTGGCCCAGTCTCTGTAGATAACTCGTATAACAGAACGGTTTGGGAGACTATTGAAGGAGATTTATTTAAAGAAGATATTGAGCGAACACTTGATATAATTAGCGGAACGGATGAAATTCCTTATCTATACGGCTACAGCGAGGGGTACAAAATAGTTAAGTCTTATTTAGAAGAATAGCCGGATACGAGCATTGAGGAATGGACGAAATTAGGTGCGACGACGATTTTTGAAAAAGGAAAGTATGTTGAGAAATTTTATCAATAAAGGAGTATATCGTGATCCTTCAAAATAGTGTATGTCATGGCAAGTATACCATTAGATCTGCCCATGAATCAGATGCGGAGAGCTTGTCCGAGTTACGAGTAAAAATTGATGGGGAAACTGAAAATATGGATAGAGAAAAAGGCAAAGCATTTATTGATATACCGGGATTTAAAGAAATCATAAAGTTCGACAGTGAGAGTCATAGAAACCTATTTTTAGTTGCGGTCATACATAATCAGATTGTCGGGTTTTCTAGATGCGAAGGAAGTGTTTTGAAAAGATTCTCACATAAAATAGAATTTGGCGTTTGTGTAGCAAAAGAATATTGGGGTTATGGCATTGGAAAAACGCTGTTAACTGAATCAATATTATGGGCAGACACCAACGGTATAAAAAAATAACCTTGAATGTGTTAGAAACGAACGAAAAGGCGATTATCCTTTATAAAAAGCATGGTTTTGAAATAGAAGGTGTATTAAAGAAAGATAAACTCCTCTCTGACGGGCATTACTATAACACATTGATGATGGGAAGATGGAAAGAATAGACAATGATGAAAGCATCATAGATTAACATAAGTGAGGGAGATTAAACATGTTTGGTTTTTTCACCAAAAATAAATTAGTTAAAGATGATTTAAGAGGAATTGCTACATTAATGTATGAAGATGTTTCAAGCAATCCTTGGGATCAAGAAAATCTAACAAAAAGGAAATTAGATTTCACGGTTGAGAGTGTGCGAACGATCGATCTTTATTCCCAACGGTTAATGACGACTGAAGATGGGTTAAAACTGATGAATCAGTATTTTGACAATTAAGTGGTACGGATAGGGGCTTATCTGGGTGAAGTGATTAGATATAGTATGTACGACAACGATTTTCAATGGTATGAATTTAATTCTGTAAACTCGTATTCTTCTAAACTGAGTGAAAATGACCGACGTCCTGAAACAGACACGGTACTCTATTCGAAAAAAAGGGACATCGTATTATTTCCTATTGCAGATGCAGAGTTATTCCTAGAAGGGAACTCGACCTATCCTACATTATTAAACTATGTAGATGAAACAATCAAACTGAATACGTGATAAGTTAGGCGGCGGGGTCAGGTGAGGGGACCTTGTTCCTTGGATATATTGGTGAAAATCGATTCTCTTCTGTAAGGCGCCATCCCTGAATCATTACAAGCAGCTTAGCGCTTTGAACAGCTGTATTCACCCTGCAGATTGCTTTCGTGAATCAATCCATACCAATGGAGCTAGGCTTGGTTCAAAAGTTACTATGAGAAATATGTATAAAAATGTTATAATACCCTAAAAAGAGGTGATTGTTTAGATGGGCGGAACCTTCTTTTTTCTTTTATTCATGTTTTTGCTTCCTTTCTTGATAATTATAGGTATGGCAAGCTTGATCCGTTTTGCACAAGAAAGGATGTACTCGTTATCGAGCATAGAAAAAAGAGCAGTTGATCCGTCAGGAGAAGTATCTGCCAAATAAATTCGATGGCAAGGTATAAGTGGGTGAAAAGGGAATTGAAAAGGCTCATGTACATAGCCATGTTACTGTGCTTATCCGTTTTATTTAGCGGGTGTGATGAGAAAACACAGAAATCAGATTCTGCGATAGCTGAAGCGAAGTTGTCGGAAAGAGAAAAAGAATTACTAAGGACTGTAACTGATCAGTATTTTGTATGCGATTACAAAGTGGATCCTAGCTATAAGACGGTAACTGTCTGGGTGGAAAAATATCAGTCTGGTAAAAAGGTTGGTGAAAAGCTTGCCCATATGACAGCTGAGGTTAAAGAGTCTGGTACGCTTACCTATGCGACTTCTAAAACGACTGAGGATCAGGACACTGCCTTTATCACAGGGATAGATGGAAATAGTAGTGCGAGTTCCGTTGTCGAGCATCGCTTAGAACGTTCTGCAAGTATACTCGGAAGCAATCCAGAACCTCTTCATCCAAGTAATGGGGAGTTGATTTTAGCCAGTTTAAGCTATGGAATAGATGGAAGTGAATTACGTTCACTATCTACTGATTTTTACCGTAATTCAGAAATAAACATAGACGAGTTACAAAATTATGATACGGTTTATTTGTTTAAGAGTAAGTTTACTCAATAAAGAAATACATAACTGAAATGGGAGTGTTTGATTATGATAGAAAGAATGGATACGGTTTGTTTAAAAGTGCATGATGTCGCAGCTTCAAGTCTTTGGTACCAAGAAATCCTCGGTTTTAAAGAGTCTGATAAAGGTGATGGCTATCGCGTGTTAAGCATTGGTGACAGTGGGACAGCTTTAACAATTGAAGAGGGAGATGAAGGAACGTTGCCTGGAAATCATGCGTATCCGATCTTTTTTACGAAAGACATTGAACAAACACGTACAAAATTAATGGAACAATCCATTAAGGTTAGTCAACTAAAAAAAGAAGGTCGAAATACTTTTTTTGATGTCTACGATATAGATAATAATAAATTGCAAGTATGTTTCTGGGAGTAATATGGAGGTGAAGCGGGTTGATCTCTAATAGCAGCATAAACGAACTGCGTCCCGACTGTGAGAACTGTTTTGGATTATGTTGTGTGGCACTGCCCTTTGGTGCCTCGGCAGATTTCCCTGTCGATAAAGAAAAGGGGAGGCCGTGTCCCAATCTGCAATCTGATTTTCGCTGCGGTATTCATAAAAGCCTTCGGCAGCGCGGCTTCAAAGGCTGTACAGTCTTCGAATGTTTTGGTGCAGGACAAAAGGTTTCCCAAGGCACATTTGGAGGTGTTCACTGGAACGAAGGAACAGATACTGCAAAGAAGATGTTTGACGTATTACCCATTATGCATCAGCTTCACGAAATGCTTTGGTATCTAAAGGAAGCGCTGACATTTAGTGAGTCACGCCTGATTCACAGTGATCTTCACAAATTGTTTATTGAGACGGAACAACTGACTAACCAAAGTGCTGATTTTCTTTTAGCATTAAACATACCAGCACACCGGGCAAGGGTGAACCCGCTGCTATTACAGACAAGTGAATTTGTGCGAACCGCACAACCTGCGCAAGTTTCGAAAAAAAGAAAAAAGCTGCTGAATCATCGAGGTGCAGATTTAATGGGTGTCAATCTAAGGGGAGCTGACCTTAGAACGGCCGATTTCAGGGGTGCTTACTTAATTGCTGCTGACCTTCGGGACACAGACTTGAGAAAGGCAGATTTTATTGGAGCAGATTTCCGTGACGCTGATATCAGAGGAGCCGATCTTACTGGAAGCATCTTTCTTACTCAAGTACAGGTGAATGCAGCAAAGGGAGACGCCGCTACGAAACTACCAAACTTGGTTTCTCACCCAAGTCACTGGTCGAAGAATAAGAAGAATGATTGGTAACTACAGGGCTGGTTCTAGTGAAATAGGTCCAGCCTTTTTTCACATGCTAAGCCTTTAGTGATCTAATTTTTAATCACAATTTCTCCCTCACCTATTGGTCTTTGGAAACCAGCAAGGTAGGAAGTTAAGATTTCTTCTGTAATAGGGAAAGCATTGGCATCATTCCGTTTGTTTCGTATCTTAAGCCGTTCACGCAAATCATTAGGATGCACGTCTAAATAAATTAGTTTCCAGTTACCTCCTGACTCTTCAATGAGTTGTTTGTAGTCGTTCCTTTTTTCACGGTCCCAAAAACTGTAATCAATCACCACGTGTTGTTTATTGTGAATGAACTGTATTAAATAATTGAGCAACTTTCTTTCTGCATCTTTCTTGTATTCTTCAATTTTTTCAATTGGAAAGTCAATGCCATATTGACCGTTAGTAGTCCAGATTTCTTCATCAATAGAAAGACGTACAAATCCTCTTTTTTCTAATTCTTTGGCGAAAGTAGTCTTCCCAGAACCAGCAACACCACACATCATGATCACTAGAGAGGTTAGGTCATTTCGTTCACGATAAAGGAAGTCAAAGTCAAACGTTTCAAACATCTGGATACTCCCCCCCGATTTTTTGAGATTGTTGAACATGATCTATTGGCGCAGCCGTTCCCAATTAAGGACCAGTACCGCAAGATATCGTAAATATGTCTTTTCCGCTCTCTTTTGCATAGCATAATTGTCCAGTGCTGCCTGTTTCATTATCCCAATCATTCCATAAAACATTGTATAGCTCACCAAACTGGGGATCTATAGTATTTGTGTTTCTTATTATTGCGAAAAAGCTTTGATAAGGATGGCCATCTTGTTGAATATAGTTTCTAACAGCACTTTTTGGAGAATGATCGTCATGTACGATAGGGGCTAAGAGTGGAGCAGAAATAATAAAGATTAATAAGAGCATACAAACAATGAAAAAACTAGTCCGTTTCCGCATATTTGAACCTCCTGTCTATATTAGTTACACCCTTATAATAAAAAAGGCAGGGAGGGGGCTTCATTCCTATCCCTGCTTGGACATATTGTTAAGAAATGGGTGACTGACTAGCGATTAATGCTGCAATTTTTTCATTAATATTACCACGCATCAGCCCGCCGTGATAGCAGACAACCGTCTCGATATCAAACGGTGTAAACTTCTCAAGTGATTGAAGAGCCTGATCCATGTTTACCGTAGAGTATGGTGAAGAGGGCTGCAGTTCACCATTATGGATGACTAACGCATCACTCGCAATTAGTGTCTTGCTAGCGTGATGATACAGACTCACATGACCTGGTGTATGACCTGGTGTATGAATAACCGTCAGTCCGCCTCCCATTGGAAGGGTCATTCCATCCGTCATTAGCTGGGTGACGGTTGGCTTGGACGGTCGTATAAAAGTATTTTCGTATTGCTTGCGTACGTCATCCGGTACTGATGCTAATTCGGCAGCTAAATTCTCAGATGGAAATTTTAAAAGTCCGGCTTTTCCATCAATCGTATTCCGATCGTCCGCGTGAGCATAGACATCGAATGGGGCTTCTCCTGAGTCATCTAAGAATCCTGGGAATCCGCCAATATGATCAATATCCTGATGTGTCAGTATGACCGCTCGAAGCGGTTTCTTAGAGAATCCTGCTTTCTCAACATAGGAAAGAATGTCTATTGCTAAGCCAGGCATGCCTGTATCAATTAAGGTCCAATCGTCTTTATCATTGATAATTACTGGGTGGATCATCATTGAGCGTCCACCGAGCTTCATTTCTAATTCTAGCATTTCTAATCCATCACTAATGCGCATATCATTGCCGAGCCGACGCAAAGAACGTCCTCAGCGCACCTCCCTTTTAGGAATATTTTAACATATCAAGTCAGCTCCGCATATAAGTTAACGTGAATGGCTGATAAAAGAAAAACTCCCGCTCTTCACATGAGGAGGAGCGGGAGTGGTAACCTTATATAATCGTTTCTAAATCGGTACTGGAACGTTTTTGGAGACTATCGGAAAATAAGCTATATGCAGCTAATTTCTTTTTGTATTGTTTGACAACATCGATGCGGTCATTATATATGAAGACATGTAACCGAATCTCTCTTTTTCCTTGTTTTGTGTCAAAGACGAATGAAGTTTCACTACCTTCTGGATGCAAAAATAATTGCTCATTTCCAGGGAATATATGTTTTTTCTTTAGAAATTTCGCTTCGTTAAAATGATTGATCACTTGAAGTTTTTCTTCACCTTCCAAGGGTATCCCATCCATTGTTAAGCTGGTATCCGCATGACTAATTTCAAAATGAAGATCAAATTTCCTCAAAATCCAATTCACTGCGTCAGTCGGGAGGCAGGAAACTAGTAGTTTAATAATACTAGCTATAATGGTTAACACGATAGCTGTTGTTGACATCTATTATCATCTCCATAATGCGTAAAATTATATTGTTATAACGTAATAATAGTACGTGAAAGCAATTAAAAGTGCAACATCTTTCACCATTTTTCTCACTTTTCACTAAATGAACACAGAAAAGGAGACGTGACAATAATCTGACATATAAATTTATTGCGGAAAAAAGCGATGGTTCTAAATTCCCTATTCTGTTGAAATCCTTATGTAAGTATATGAATAGTTTAATAAGTGTGAAATGTCGAAAATGAAAAAAACGACAATTACTTTTAGATGATGTCCCAGACCAATTATAAATTCTTTTCTAATAATGCCCCCACTCGTTGTGCCATGTAGTGAGGGGGGCAGGGCTTTTCTTGATTGAACCACCATTCCACTACTCCCACGATAGCAGCTCCTAAAAATTGAATACGCACCTCTTCACCGTCACTTAATCCTTGAGAACTTCCTTCGGTTATGTTTTCTTCATTCTTTAACTCTTGGAGAACAAATTCAAGGAACCGACTGCGAAAAATAGGGCCTCCTTTACTCGTTAACATCGTTGAGAAGAATAAATAATGACTCTCAAAGTACTCGAACCATAACAATACCGCATCAATATAATCAGTATTATTAGCTGCTACTTCGCAGAGTTCCCGCAGTTTGTAAATATGTTCTTCGATTAGCTTATCTAGGAGATCAAATTTATCCATGTAGTGAAGATAGATGGTTCTTCGGCTAACATTTGCCCTGTCGGAAATTTCTTGTATCGTAATCTGATCAATATTTTTTTCAGTCATCAGTTCAATAAAAGCTTTTTTTATCGCTTCTTGAGATTTGATTATTCTTCTATCCACCTTAGACACGGTGAGAGTCACCTAGCTTTCTGAAAAAGATTTACACAATTTTAAATGATTTGTGAATAAATACACGAATTACGATTATTTGGTAATTGCTGACACATTCTTTTTTGTTTACAATTATACACAGTTGTTACCTAATATACCAGTGTGCATTTTTCTGCGGATATCAACCAGTAGGAGTCGATCCTCTTCGCGGTTAGCAAGCTGCTTCAAATATTGGGAATCCACTCTGTCTAGCAGAGCAGATACAGGTAGGGATACTAATCATCACATTCTAAGGGGGAACTACTCAATGAAAATCACGGTAATTGGAGCGACGGGTGCGACGGGCAGGAAAGTGATAGAGCGAGCACTTGAATTGGGGCACGAGGTTGTAGCCGTGGCTCGCCGGCCGGAGGTCATCTCCCCTAAATCACGCCTCAGCGTCCGGCAAGGAGACGTGCTCGATATGCCGAGCATTGCCAAAGCCTTGGACGATACCGATGCGGTAATTAGTTGCATAGGTCCGACCAGAAACTTTTCGCCAGGCACCGTCATGTCGGAGGGTATCTCGAACATCCTCAAAAACTTTTCGCCGGGCACCATCATGTCGGAGGGCATCTCGAACATCCTGGCAGCCTGTCAGAGTGCCGGAGTCAAGCATTTCGTCATGCAGAGCGGCATCGGTCTGAGCGACGGAAAAGAACTTTCCGCATTCAATCGCTGGGCCATACACATTTCGGGCTGCATCTTCTCGAAGGCAGTAGAGGACAAGGCCATTGGCGAGCGTGCAGTGCAACGGAGCGACCTAGATTGGATCATTGTACGACCGGCCGCACTTAGCGATGTATCCGCCACTTCGAAATATACGGCAGGCCCCTCAATCCACATCGCTCCGCTCCTGCCGCTTTCCTTCGTCGACTGCGCCGACTGCCTCGTACGGGCGGCGACGAGTGAACCAACCTGGGTCAGGAAGATCGTTAACGTTGGGAGATAACGGGGGTGTCTTAATGGGAACTTTAGTTCTCGTTATTATAATTATGATATTTCTAAGTATTGTTTTTTTGAACCCTTTACCGGTTTTTGGAGCAAGACCGACCAAAAAGAAGAAACGCCAATTCCAGCAATCCGAGAACTTCATAAAAGGGAAATTTAACTATCCCATTGTATCGCGTCTTGACTATAGACTAAAGGTGTTACTTCCAGTACTTAGTGAATACGTGGAAGGAAATCCTAATGCGCGACCTAAAGAACCGCTTAAAGTTCAAAGGATAACAAAATCTTTTTTCTTAAAAAGCGTGAATAAAGCATCAGTTACATGGTTGGGACACTCCACCTCATTAATCCAACTGGATGGCAAATTATTATTGTTAGACCCGGTATTTACGGCCTATGCCTCTCCTTTTAGATTTGGTGGTAGACGCTATAGTGAACAATTGCCAATTGAAATTGCAGACCTTCCAGAAATTGATGTTGTACTTATATCACACGATCACTATGATCATCTAGATTATCGGGCAATCAAGAAATTAAAAAACAAAGTAAGAAAATTCATTGTCCCTCTCGGAGTAGGCAGCCATCTTGAGAGATGGGGGGTTAATTCTGAGCGGATAGTTGAATTTGATTGGTGGGAAGAAGCGGAGGTTTATAACCTGAAGTTCCGCTGCACACCTGCAAAGCATTCTTCGGGAAGAGGAATATTTGGTATGAATTTAACCTTGTGGTGTTCGTGGATCATAGAGGGAAAACATACAAAAGTGTTTTTCAGTGGGGATAGCGGCTATGGTCCACACTTTAAAGAGATTGGTGAAAAATATGGTCCATTTGATTTGACACTAATCGAAGCAGGACAATATGACAACAAAGGCTGGTGGCCATTGCATATGTTTCCTGAAGAAACGATACAAGCCCATATTGAACTCGGGGGTAACCTATTACTTCCTATTCACTGGGGGGCCTTTACACTAGCAATCCATGACTGGGATGAACCCATTGAACGTGCTCTCAAAGCCGCGCATGATAGAAACGTATCAATTGCTACGCCTCGTATTGGAGAAACAGTCGAAATAAGTTTATCTAATGTACCACTAACTCCATGGTGGAGAGTTGAATCATAAATGAATAATGAAGATTTATAGGCTAAATACAATCATACTCAAACTTTTTGAGGGGTCTGGCGGTATCTAAAATTAAAAAGTTAGCAGCCTTACTCTTTCAGCACAATCTCTCGCCGCTTCAGAAAGGCCGTTCAGCAGTGGTCCGTACTCCTGAGTAAGGTGATGTTTATAATAAGATTGAGATTGCGAATGCTATCTCTTTTTTTGTCTAAATTTTCGATGAGAGGTCTCCAGAGTCATAATAAATACTTATCAAAAAGTATAATTAACCAATGTTTTACTTATTGAAAATGAAGTTATAAGATGAATAAAGAGAGGTGGGTTTAAATGATGATTATAGGTTTACATCATGTTCAAGTAACGATTCCAAAAGGTGCTGAAGCAGAGGGGAAAACGTTTTATTGCGACATTCTTGGTTTACCTGAGAAAGAAAAGCCAGAATCATTAAAGGGGCGAGGTGGTTTTTGGTTAAAAGTTGGAGATCGAGAAGTACATATCGGAACAGAAGAGGGCTTTGACCGATACCAAACAAAAGCTCATTTAGCTTATCAAGTAGAGGATCTATCGTATTGGAGGAGGGTGTTAAATCAAAATAACATCCAGATCATTGAGGGAGTCCCTATACCAGGTTTTGAACGCTTTGAATTTAGAGACCCATTTGGAAATAGACTAGAGATGATACAACAATTATAAAAAATAATTAAGAGCTTAGGGAATTCCCTAAGCTCTTGTGTCAGTTATTATTTAATTGCCGCATTTGCAAATTCTTTTTAGCTTGACTTGCGTGCATTTTGACCATTACAAAACGTGCTATTGGCTGAATGATTAATGTCTCAGCTAGAAGAACGATTAAGAAGTTTCTCGGCCAAGTTGCTAACCAGTCGCTTATTGTATGTGAGCTAAACCCACCGTTACCAATGATCCCGCCAATAAGGGTCATGAAAAATGACATTCCGAATACAGTGAAGATGATACGGAATAAAATCTTTGCGTTAAAACTATCGGTTGGTGCAGTAAATTTTGCCACCATTTTTTCTGCAATGCGACCTACAAGTAGTGGTTCAATAATCATGGCAATAATCCACATAATCGGCAGTATTTTAACGATCATTAATGCAGCTTCGCCATTAAATTCTCCTACTGCTAGGATGATACTTAATGTTGACATAAACGTTGCGGTAAGGAAACAAATAATTCCCCCGTAGATTGCGCCTTCCTTGCCGTTTCTTGGTAATCTTGCTTCTTGTTCCATGTTCTGTTTTCTTCCTTCCAAAAATATATTTCAAATGTTATCGCTACTTGATCTAGCGTTCTAAAAGCAGGTACATTACAAATTCACCCTATATAATGTGGATTTACTCAAAGTCCAACAAATCCAGCTAGTAAAGAAGAAAAATTTGTCTACAGGTTTCAGAAAACCTTCAACAAATTCGGTAAACTTTTAGAAATAATAGTAAGTGGATCACTTGTCTTTTTCGTTAAACAAAGCATGATTCCACCTTCGATTGATGCGGTCAACATCAGAGCCATTGACTCAGCTGTTTCTTTTGAAAACCCATCTGACTCTAACTTGCTTGCATAAATGCCTTGAATCTTGGTGAAGGTAAGCGCACAGGCATTTCGGACAGGTTCACTTAATGAGCCCATTTCACTGACGATACTGCTAAATGTATATCCAGTAATCGTCCCATCCCGATCAAATTGCATGGCTAATTTCTCAATCATGGCTTGAGTTGCTGTTTGAGTAGAAGGATGATTACTGAAAATTTCTTCCATATCCGTTGTAATGGTTTCATTTAAAGAATGAAGACATGCGATGAGTAATTCTTCTTTTCCATTTGGGAAATGGTGATACAATGACCCTTTTGAAATGGAACAAACTTTTAAAATTTCGTTTAAACCTACCCCTAAATATCCTTTTTGATGAAACAGAGTTAGTGAAGTGTTAATGATCAATTCCTTTGTATCCATTTCTTCATTCAACTCCTCTAGACCAACCAGTCTGTTTTCAACTATACCAAAATAATGATTTATAAGTCAACCTTTTTTTGATTTCAGATTAGTTCGTCGTTTTGCTTGCATATGGAGTAAGTTGTTCTCTACCTTTTGCTGTAACGACAATCTTAGATTTCACTTCCCTTCCCCCTCGTGAAGGAATTCTAGGAATAGTTCGGTCTTTTTAATTGATTTCTTCATATCTATTAGGAGGTATTCTAGAAGGGAATTTAGGGGGGAGTTATTTGAAGGCCATTGTTTCTAATAAATATGGTTCAGCAGAGGATTTGGAATTAAAAGAAGTTGAAAAACCTATCCCTCAGGACAATCAAGTTTTGGTGAAAATTCATGCTGCGTCGTTGAATTATGGGAACTTGGTGCTTTTAAAAGGAAAACCGTTCTTAGCCCGATTTGCTTTTGGTCTTCTCCGGCCTAAATATCCTATCCCTGGAGGAGATATAGCAGGCACGATTGAAGCGGTTGGGCGAGATATTAAGAAGATGAAGGCAGGCGATGAGGTGTTCGGCGATCTATCGGGCTGTGGATGGGGTGGCTTTGCGGAATATGTATCTGTTCCTGAACATGTATTAGCCTTAAAACCAGTCAATAGTACCTTTGAGCAAGCTGCAGCAGTCCCGATGGCAGGTGTCACTGCAATACAGGGACTCAGGAATAAAGGAAAGATTCAATCGGGTCAAAAAGTATTGATAAATGGCGCTTCTGGCGGGGTTGGGTTAGCGGCTGTACAGATAGCTAAATCATACGGTGCAGAGGTTACAGGGGTATGTAGTACCCGAAATATAGATATCTTACGATCAAGCGGAGCCGATCATGTTATTGATTATACCAAGGAAGATTTCACCCAAAAACCACAAAGATATGATTTGATTCTTGGCGTGAATGGATACCAACCGATTTCAGCTTATAAGCGTGCATTGAGTCCCAATGGAATTTACGTCATGATTGGCGGTTCAGGAGCCCAATTAACCCAAGCTATGGTTTTTGGTCCATGGACATCCCTATTCGGGAGTAAGAAAATGGGGAACATGTTACAACGGCCAAACCAAGAAGATCTGCTGTATCTAAGCGACCTTCTTAAAGACGGCCAGCTAAAACCGACGATTGATCGTTGTTACACGCTAAGTGAAGTACCCGAAGCATTTAGGTATTTTGATGGGGGACACGCAAGAGGGAAAGTAGTGATCACGATGTGAAAAAATTGATTAATTAAAAGCAGAGCTGTCTTAAGGACAGCTTCAGTTAGTAGACAAAATTGATACGGAATGATTTCATTCCGTTCATGGATGTTTTCCTGCTTATCGAGGCAGCTCATGGCTTTTCATAGGCGTACTGTTATATTATTTCTTTATTGACATAGTATCCGCTTTTTAGATCACTTGTGTCCTCCTGAATTTGTTCTAGGGTAGTACGTGTTTCCTTTCAATCGCTAGGTTTTACATCCAGATTAACTTTAGAAAGACGGTTGATTGGAGTGTTGGCGTGAAGACTCCTGCGGGAATAGCGGGACAGGTGAGACCCCGCAGGAGCGTAAGCATTGATGCGGCTCACCGCCCGCCCGCGGAAAGCGAAGCGCCTTTCACTGCAATCAACAGCCCCATTTTAAAAACTAAAATAAGAAGACTGTAGAAAAACTTGATTGTCTACAGACTGGACTGTCTTTAAGTCAGCTTTTTCTTATGGTTAAAAATTTGCCCTATTTAGCTATAAGATTTGTTATAATTGGTTGACCTTTATTGGAAAAGTTATTGAAATGAGGAAAATAGTTGAAGAAAGTAACGCTTGTTTTAGTATTTATATTTTTAATGGGTTTATTGGGTTGTGAAGCAACAAACTCGGAGAACCAGAAAAGCACTTCTGACCACATAATCAAAGAAGATAAAGAAGCGAAATCACTTTATACCGTAGACAGTTATATGAAAACAGTCGACGAAAACCTTAAAGCAAAATCGGAAATCTTAATCAGTAATATAAAAGATTTACATACACGCACCATTTACTCGGAAGTAGAAATATTGGATTTTGTTGCATTTGTAGATATGTTTGACGTATCCATTACTATGTTCTCAATGGATAAACAGGCTAACGAAGTCTTTAACGAAAATAAGGATTCTACGAACTTTGCAGGTAGTCTGGATATGATTGAAAACGTAGCATACACACACCTTATGGGTAATCAAACAGAGGACTTTTGGACTTTTTACGAAAAAAATGAAGAAGAACTAAGTACTGCAGAAAAACAAGCGATCGCCAAATGGGTAACAGATTGCTGGGAAAAAGCAGATGGTCAATCACTCTCATTACCCGCCTACTTTTCTCTTCACGATGATTATGAATCCTTTGATTTAAAGAAAAAGCAGTGGATTACAGATGATGAGAAGTGGTCTTATTGAATTCATTAACGAAATTGCTCTTATGAAGGACGTATTCCTATAATCTACCTAGTTTGGTATACTTGATATATTATCCATAAATGGGCATTAAAGGGTGTTTTCGTGAAGGGAAACGAGTTACAATTAATTGGGGATACATGATGAATGTAGAATTAACAAGATTTAAAGTAAAAACGAGTCAAAGATTATATATTTCAAAGGAGATCCTATGAAACTACTAGCAGGGACAATATCGTTATCGGTATCTTTTATTTTATTTATCTATTTATATGGCTTACAAGCCACTATCTCTGTGAAATATTCTGCCGGTTTATATTTTTATCCTGTCCTTTTACTGATACTCTCTATGGCATGTTTTGGGAGAATACTGTATCAATATGATCAATCATTAAAGAAAGCCATGAATGAACAGAGAAATGCATAATGTCCGTTAGTTCGAATTATGAATTTGTTTTAATAATCGAACAGGCGTAAATACAATAAGATTTCCTTTTCATTAAGCGGTTTAAACTTATACTTACGGATTTGGCTTTCAATTCTCTTTTTATCATGATCTTTATTACTGAATCGATTTCCTAATTGAATCATTAATTCTGCCCAAACCGTTACCAAACCAGCAGAACCTAATTCTAGACCTAGTGTTTCAGTATCTAAAAGCTGGGATTTCGCTAATTCGTCCATCTCTTTTTTATATTCGCCTTTAATTAAAATATGGGGTTCCTTGTTATTGAATGCTAAAAGCAAATCTTCTGCATTGAACACTTCGAAGTAAGCATTTTCTTTCTCTAACGCTAATAATTCATCTAGTACTGTTCCTGCATTTTTCTTTACTGTTTTAGCTATCGCTTGAATGGTTGTGACGGAGTAACTGCTTACGCTTTTTTTATTTACACTTGATAACATTTGCTGACTTAACCCCGTTTGTTTGAAAACGTCATAGCGTTTTTTTTCGTTCTTTTGTAAGTAAATATCTAATAAACTCATGAAAAGATTGCCTCCAATAGGATCAAAAATTATTTACTAATAAATTTTTTACTTAATTATAGTTTACCATATATGTAAAAATTTACAAGGCGGAATAGGGGGGAGCATTTGACTAGTAAGTCACGCAAAATATTGGGTACTATAATCATTTTCTTGATGTTGATTCCGATAATGAATACGGTTAGGTATTTTACCTCTTCTCCAATATTAGTCGGTTATTCGGAAAATAAAGATTGGAGAGTAGAATATGTTTCGACAGGACGTTATTGGGAGGCTCAGTTGTTTCCTTTGAAGGAGCATGTAGGACAACCTGAAAATCTGGTATTTATCGAGGGAAATAAAAGAAATGAATATCCAGGTAAGGGATCGAAAAATGAAGAACCACATGATAAAAGACAGTATTACTATGGCCATACATTAGGGGACAGTCCCAAAAAGAATCTATCGTATAAGTTTGAATTTATCTCGATAGATGGTCAAAAACAAATAATAAATTTAAAAGAACAAAAAGAAGAATTTTCACTTTGGAAAGTATTTTAGCTCTCCCTAAAATATTTATTTGTCACATGCTGCCTATTTAAAAAACTTTATTTTCTATTGCTAGGAACGGTTGTGGGACAAAAGGTTACAAAAGAATCTTAATTAACTGAATAGTATGATTTATATGGAGTTATACATGAAAAATAGAAAGCTTAATTCTATACAAAGGGGTATTTGAAATGGTTATTAGAAAATATAATTCAAAAGATGAATCTGGGTGGGTACGATGCAGAGTATTATCATTCTTAAATACAGCTTACTTCGATAATGTATTGAAAGAGAAAGAAAAATATCTGAATCCAGCCATTGAATTGGTCGCAATAGAAGATGGAATCGTAGTCGGGTTAATAGATGTCGAATATGAAACGGAGGAAAGAACGGTTTGTTCTAGAGGCACGGGTCTTGGGGGGATGATTTGGCATATTGCTGTTCATCCAGATTATCAACGGAAAGGAATTGGATCTCAACTTTTAGCCCAAGCAGTGGCAGCAGCCAAGGAAATAGGGCTTAATCGATTTGAAGCTTGGACGAGGGACGATAAGTGGGTCAGAAACTGGTATGTTCACTCAGGATTTAAACAAGTGGATTCTTACTTGCATGTTTATATAGAAGATAAAGAATTAGAAGGAGCATTGAAAAGTGAAATGCCAAAGTTAAAACCTATTCAGTCCTTTGCACATTATGTCGGTGAAGATCGGGAAAAGGTAATGACTAAATTTAAAAGAGTACACGAATGTGTTTGTTATGAGAAGCAATGGAAGAGCTAAAGAAATTAAGTTTTTTTCCAGCTGCCTATATATAAAGCAGAAAAAAATTGCTGCTTTTAATGAAGCTAGTTTACTGATCATTTATAATTCTGTTGATTTTATGCGTCGATTAGTCTGGTCTTACTAGAATGGAGGGGGAATTTTGTCAATTGGATTTGTTGCTTTGGGAGTGATAGTAACACTCATTATAGTTTGTATGGTTTATGCAATCTGTCGTGAAAAACCGATTAAAGAGAAGCTTATTATTTGGGGACTAACGATGATGATAGTTCTAGCTCCTGTTTTATCGTGGCCTATTGGGATTCTTTTTGGTATATCACAAGGGGATGGTTTTGCAGGTGCTGCTTTCATGATCATCATGTTTATCTGTCTATTTTTATTTGGGCTTATTCTGCTCCTCGCAGGGGTTTTTAGAAAAAAGAGTCATGATATCGGGTCATAAGAAAGAGTTGATTTTATCGATAACTTGCAGTTTAGGAAATTTGAAAAAAAAGACTTTGGTTCCTACTTTCAATTAGTTTCGAATGAAATGGTGATGGCACAGATTACAGAACGAGCAATCCCCTTAGATGAGGCCAAAATTAATTATCAGAAAATCGTTGATCATAATGCTGAAGCCGATATGTTTGGTACATACAAAATAGTTGAAAACGAAGTATTTGTGGGACTTGGGCATTTAACAAGGAAATCCACTGATGAAACCGAGATTGGTTACATGATTCTGCCCGAATATTGGGGGAAGAGATATGGGACTGTGATTGCCTGTCATTTAATTAAGTTAGCCAATTTAACAAATACTCGGATAGTGAAAGCAATCATTGATCCTAGGAATATTGCGTCTAGAAAAATCTTATTGAACCAAGGATTTTCATCTGAAAAAGTGTGTGAAATAGATGGGTTGCCAGCTGAAATATTTTACAAAGCATTGTAAGTAAAACGAGGTGTTTAAATTGTTACCGATAACTATCGACGAAATTCCGGATGAAATAAAAAACTATCTTTCTACCATTCATTCAATTAGATTTCCTACACAAGGATATACTTCAGATGTAGGAATAATTGAAAGCAACAAAGGATGTTTTGCATTAAAAAGGGCAAAAGGAGAACAATTTACGAGATGGTTACACAGAGAACGAATGGTTCTAAACGGTTTGGCTCAAACATCACTGCCTATTCCAACCGTGATCCTTTTCATTGAACAAACAACACAAAAAGAATCTTGGTTACTGATTGACTTTTTAGAGGGAGAAACGCTCAGAATGGCTTTATCCAAGGAGAAAAATAAAGAGAAACGGGAAGAAATGATTTTTAACTTTGGTAAGCTTATGTATCAGATTCATGCCACGCCTTGTCCAGAAGAACTAAAATATGAACAATCCTGGTTAGAAGAAATGTTAATCCAAGCAGCATTTAATTTGGAACATTACCAGGTAGATGGAACACAGGATATACTTGAAAAAATAAAGACTACGATACCACCTGTTGTTAAGCAAACGCTTATACACGGAGATTTTACGATTGATAATGTCTTAGTCTGTAATGGAATGGTGACAGGCGTTATCGATTGGAGCGGCGGTGCTCATGGAGATCCAAGATATGATCTATCTTTAGCCATTTGTCCTAAGCCAAACGCTTTTGAAAGTGAAAGAGATAAACAGATTTTTTTGAGGGTTACCGAGGGAAAATGATTGATAATGATGTCTATGATTATTTTGCAAATGGGTTATATGAGTTCTTTTAATGCGTACGACTCACGATTTTTTTAAAAAGCGAACTAACTTTTGTTCATGAGTATGGTAAAATTAGGTATTAAATGAATGGTGGTGAGACATTGGAAAAGATGCTGGATTGGGCAAAGAGACTTCAAGCAATTGCACAGAATGGGTTGGCTTATTCAAAGGATGTTTATGATAAGGAGCGGTTTGAAGCGATTCGGAAAATTAGTATGGAAATGATGTCTGAACAAAGCGGTGTTGACATGGAGCAAATAAAAGATCTTTTTGCTAACGAGACAGGATATGCTACACCAAAAGTTGATATCAGAGCCATTGTTTTTCAAGATCAAAAATTACTAATGGTGAGAGAAAAACACGATGGGAAATGGTCATTACCCGGCGGCTGGGCAGACATTGGATTGAGTCCAAAAGAAGTAGCCGTTAAAGAAGTAAAGGAAGAAACAGGATTTGATGTTAAAGCCGTCAAGTTGTTAGGGGTACTGGATAAAAAGTGCCATCCGCATCCACCATCAGCTTCTCATATTTATAAACTGTTTATTCAATGTGAAATTATTGGCGGTCAACCAACTGTTGGTGTCGAGACAGATGCTGTAGCCTTTTTCCCTGAGCATTTATTGCCTCCGTTATCAACGCCTAGGAATACGAAATCACAAATTGAAATGGTTTTTACGTATTTAAAAAATCCGAATGAACCGATTTATTTGGATTAAACCTAGTTTACTAGAAAAGGGAGTATACGATGCAGATTAGACTGGCTGAAATAAGGGATATTGATCAATTAATCCAAATGAGATGGGACTTTACCCTTGAAGACTTTGAAATCAATACATTTAAAAGAAATGATTACCAATCATTTGTCGTGGAATGCCGACAATTCTTAGAAAGTGCAATCAGCAGTAACAACTGGTTTATTTGGGTCGCTGAGGAAGAAGAAAAAATTGTCTCACATATCTATTTAGAATTGATACATAAAGTGCCGCGTCCGGGCAGGATCACTCATCCGTTTGTTTATATGACGAATGTGTATACCATTAAAGAAGCTAGAAACAGAGGAATAGGGAGTAAGTTAATTACGACGATTAATGAATGGGTGAAAAAAGAAAAATATGAATTTATTATCGTTTGGCCTAGTGAAGAAAGCATTAGCTATTATCAGAAAAATGGATATATTCAGTGTAAAGAGCCAATGGAGTTCTTTCCCGAACTAATATGAACATCCAAAAACTTGCATTTGTCATTTTATTGTTCATTAGTTTTACCATATGTTCGTTTCCAAGTACTAGTTATGCTTGTAAATGTGTAGAGCCAAAATCTCCGACAAAAGAATTAAGGGAGAGTACAGCCGTTTTCTCGGGAAAAGTCATTGATCAATTAGAAAAAGGCCGAACACAATTTGTTCTTTTTGAAGTGAAAGAAACATGGAAAGGACTTAATGAGTCACAAGCCATCGTCGAAACAGTGAATAGTTCTTCTAGCTGTGGTTATGAATTTGAGGATGGTAAAGAATATATTGTTTATACGAATGAAACAGATGGTCATCTTGAGGTTTCGTTATGTTCCAGAACTCACCTTTTATCGGCAGCAAGTGAGGATTTAGATAAACTTGGAAAAGGGGAAGAACCGTCCGAGCAGGTGACACTTGACTTAAGTGACGAGGATGAACCTCCTGTTTGGATGATGCTTAGTCTACTAGTTGTTGGATTTGGATTGGCTGTCTTTTACGGGATAAAACGTGTGAAGAAGAAGGTGAATAAGTGAATATTTCAATCTCGGACTTATATCAGGACATTCTCATTCAGACAGCTGGATAATAGCCAGGTTTGATTGCCATTGATGGAGGCTTAGATGATTAAATACATAAGTATTTTTTTCTTAACGATTATGGTAAGCATTATTCTCTTTTTTTATGTTTCTTGTGCTATTTGGCGGTGGAGATGCTTTTGAAATAGGCGTTCAAACATGGGGATTCGTATTCGTAGTGTTGCTGTCCTTCCTTATTTCTCAACTGTATTACGTAATCGATTTAATTAAGAAGAAGTGGAGGTAAGCTGATGTTTGAAATGACCATCCAATTACGTGTGACAGATTTTGAGCAAGGTCAAAAATGGTATGAAAAATTATTAAAGAGAAGGCCTGACTTTATGCCACATGAAGGGTTTGCAGAATGGGAAGTGATTCCTGGCTGTTGGCTTCAGATTGCGGAAGGAATTCCGTCAGAAGGAAGCGGGCCGCTGCGGTTAGCCGTAAACAATTTGGAAGCGGAACAAGAACGGATAGCGAGAGAATTGAATGTTGACCATTTCGAAATCTACGCGCGTGACGAAGTACCTGTGAGATGGGGAACGTTTACGGATCCTTGGGGAAATCAAATAGGGTTCTTTGAATATCTGGATAAGAATGAACAAAATGAAGTGATGAAAAAGGTATGGGGAAACCACGTGATTTGATGAAGCGGTAGGTTAAAGAACGTTAATCAGAGCAAACCAAGGACACTCGGTTCATGTAAATGTACCATTGAGGACAGTAACCCCGCCAACAGATTTGTTTCACGGTACTGCGACAAACTCTCTACAGAGCATACTTGCCCAAGGTATTAAGAAAATGAATAGGTTATATGTTCATCTTTCTGATAATACAGTAGCATCCTTTCAAGTTGGAAAGAGACATGGAAAGGTGGTTATTTTAAAAATTGATACTTTGAAGATGGCTATCAATTTTTACTGTCTGAAAATGACGTATGGCTTACCGATTTTATCCCTGTACAATACATATACGGACCAATCGAAGAGCCATTATCAAAAGATGGAGGTTAATAGGCTGATTTTAAACATAAGAGCTTGCTTCGAACGGGATCGTTCAAAACAAGCTCTTTACTAAGGTTATTTATTTAGGTTAACAAGTGTACGGCCACGGACGTTTCCTTTTAATATATCAGCTAAAACTTCTGGCAGCTCATGTAAGGAGATTTCGTTGACCATATCTTCATTTAGCATGGTTGGTTTAAGATCATCACCAAGGCGTTCCCATACTTTTATTCGTTTATCCATTGGACATTGTACCGAGTCAATTCCGAGCCAATTGACGCCTCTTGAGATATATGGAAGCACGGTTGTTGAGACGGCAGTTCCGCCTGTTAATCCGCAGGTAGCAACAGACCCTCCATATTTCAATGTGCTTAGAATGTATTGAAGGGTTTTACCACCCACAGGATCAATAGCAGCCGCCCATTTTTCTTCACGCATAGGTGTCTGATCGGTATCAATGATCTCTTGGCGATTAATAACGTGGGCAGCGCCTAGTCCCTTTAAGTAAGACTCTTCATTCGTTTTACCTGTACTAGCGGTGACTTCATAGCCTTTATTAGCCAAGATATTAACAGCAATACTGCCCACTCCGCCTGTAGCACCAGCAACCAAAACAGGTCCGAGGCTTGGATTTACTTCATTATCTTCAAGTCTTTGGACAGATAATGCTGCGGTAAAGCCTGCTGTTCCAAGGATCATGGCCTCTTTTAACGATAATCCTTTTGGAAGAGGAACCACCCATTCTGCAGGTACCCGTGCAATCTCACTAAATCCACCAAATTGTCCAGTCCCTAATGTATAACTTGTTACTATGACTTCATCACCTGTTTGAAATCGTTCATCAGATGAATCGATAATGGTTCCGGCTAAATCAATACCTGGGACAAACGGATACGATGTGACAAAAAGATTTTGGATGGCGACCAAACCGTCCTTATAATTCACACTAGAATAAGCAACTCGAATGGTTACGTCTCCTTCTGGGAGGTCATTCATAGTCAGCTCTTTGATATCTAACGTTGTTTCTTCATTGACTTTATCTAGTACTAAAGCTTGAAATGTTTCCATTTGTCATCAAATCCTTTCTTGAAGCAGGGTTATTTGTTAACACTACTTCATTTTAATAGACAAATGAAATGAAAAGGCCTAACTATTCTTTCAAACGAATGTGATATGGTTTACAAAAATATGGTATATATAAAGGTGGTTAAAGAATGAATGGAAAATTAGTAAGAGTAGGAACATCTTATTTTCCTGTTACGGATGTGGTCCGTTCGAGTAGTTGGTACATCGAAATGTTAGGAGCAGAGTTGAGCTATCAAGATGAGGTCAAGGCGATTCTTAATTTAGCTAATCAAAGTGTTTTTCTGGTTAAATCCCAAGAGGGGCAGACTTCTAACTTTTTTGATAGTACTGGGAATGAACGTTTCTCTTTAACTTTCGAAGTGAATGGGTTAGAAGCGTTAGAAGCTTTACATAGAGAATTTAGTGAGAAAGAAATCCGAGTTGGTGTCATTGAAAACCGAGGCCATACGGGAAGAAACTTTGTTTTTTATGATTTAGACGGTAATAAATTCGATGTTTGGAGCGAATTGAGTCCGATTTTTAAAGAGAACTATTTACTTTCCTAGAATTCAGCTAAGAGAGGTAAGAAGTATGAAAGAAAAATCCAAACCGAAACAATCTTTATGGGATGACAGTCATCGCTTATGGCCGCTGCCTCGTTTGCCTTGGACGATGAAACAGACATGGAATGATCTATTATTCGCCCATTATCCAATTAAAATGGAAGTCTTAAAAAAGTTGGTGCCGGAAGTGCTTCCTTTGGATTCATATAACGGAATGTGCTGGATTGGGATTGTTCCGTTTCATATGACAGGCATCCGTTTGAGAGGCATGTCTCCTGTCCCTGGAACGGATCGATTTCCTGAACTTAACGTCCGGACTTATGTAACGGTGGCTGGGAAACCTGGGGTGTATTTCTTTAGTCTGGATGCAGCTAATCGACTTGCCGTAGAAGTAGCTAAGAAAATATATCATTTGCCATATGTGTATGCAGACATGAAGGTAAATCGTAACGGAGAAGGCATTCACTATGAAAGCAGAAGACGAAGCAGCCTCGATGCGCAGTTTATCGGTGAGTATCGTCCCATTTCCGAGCCCTATTACGCAATAAAAGGCTCATTTGATGAATGGATAACTGAGCGCTATTGTCTCTATACGTTAAATAATAAGGGTTTTCCGCTGCGATGTGACATTCTTCATAAGCCTTGGGTACTTCAGGATGCAGAAGCAGAAATTAGTCACAACACCATGCTGTCAAGTCAAGGGATTCAGGTTGAAAGCGAAAAACCTATTTTGCATTTTTCTAAAACGATTGATGTCCGGATGTGGCCATTGGTTCGTGCTGAGTGAATAAGCTTGGGAGGTGTTCTATGTCAGTTCATCCTAAATGGAGTAAAGCCAAGAAACAGCTAAAGAGTTTGATGTGTGATTCTCTGCGTTTAAGAGTCGATTTTCATGTCATTAATTATCGAAAAGCTCATGATCAGTTAGGAAGAGTGGTCATTACCGTTGATAAAGAGGAAAAGCTAAGTATGTGTACCATTACAGCCGAGAGAGAAGAGTATAAACAGGAATGGGACATCAGAAATGAAACCAATCAATATGATTTCGATGACGTATCTAATAACAGAGCCATACAAAGCCAAGCACATCAACAATTAAAAGAAGAAGGTATTTACGCGCAATATGATTTCTTTCCTGCATTACACGAATATGTTAACTCGAGTATCAAAGAATCATTACAGTCTCCTGATATCTTAATTAACATACTATGCTTGTTGGATCGTCGGATGGGTAAACGAACGTTACGTAAAATGAGAGATACTATTTTAGAAGAACATCCTATCGTTCAGTATTTTTATGAATTGCGTTGTGAGGCATAGAAAGCAAATATGGAGGTGAATCTTTTTGAAAAAGGTAAAGGGACTACTATATTTAGTGGTTATACTTTTTTTACTAAGTGGCTGCAATCAAACGGAAAGTAAGAGTATTGTATTGAACATCCCTCATGTAGATGAATATACCTTTTTATATGTTCAAGGGGTAGATAAAGACGGAGATGTAGTCCCATATGAAGGAGCAAGTGAAGGGATAAAGGATATAGAAAAGATTAGAACGTTTATCAGCAAAGTGAACAAACTTGAGGCAGTCAGAAAGCCGGGTAAAGAATTAACGGATAAAGTTAAAGAACTAAATAATCCGGGAAATTACATGTTTACTTTGTCAGATACAGAAGAAATGGATAATAAAGCTTATTCCATAAATTTTTATAAAGATGGTACGATGCAGTTTGAAGACCCAGACAAAAATGAAATTGTCTATATCTCAACTGAAAAGCACCCCAAACTATTGAAAGAACTGAAAACACTGTTGGAAATAACGTATTAATTGAATTGTGTTTGAATTCATTACCAGGAGTAGGACTAGTCTGCGCCAATGCTTCTGGGATTTTAGTTTAAAAAACAAAATCGGTTTCCAATCTGCATAAACTGTTGACAAATGAATTAATAACCTCTAAAATAAATTTATCTTGAGTTTGAGATAAATGAAATGAAAATATATTACACAAGGGGATTTATACACAATGAATGTATTAGTCGTTAAAGCTAACAACCGTCCAGCAACAGAAGCTATTTCAAGTAAAATGTACGAAACGTTTATGGCAGAATTAGAAGGTAAAGACGTAAACGTTACAACGTATGATGTCTTTGAAGAAGATACTCCATACTTTGGTCAAGATCTTTTCAATGCTTTCGGTAAACTTCAAAACGGCGGCGAATTAACAGATGTGGAATCACGCCTAGTAGCTGCAAAACAAAAAGCAATGGATGTTATCACAGCGGCAGACGTAGTTGTTTTCGCGTTCCCATTATGGAATCTTACAATCCCTGCTAAGTTACAAACATTTATTGATTATGTTTATACTGCAGGATTTGCATTTAAATATGATGCTGAAGGTAACATGGTTCAGTTAATGCCAGAGAAAAAAGCAATCTTCCTTAGCGCACGCGGTGGTATTTACTCATCACCAGAAGCTGCTCCAATGGAAATGGCTGTTACTTATATGCGTAACGTATTCGGCGGCGTATTCGGTATGCAAATCATTGATGAAGTGGTTATCGAAGGTCACAATGCAATGCCAGCTAAAGCAATGGAAATCGTTGCAGCAGGTATGGAAGAAGTTAAAGCATCTGCACAACGTTTAGTTAAACTATCTGTTAATGCATAATAATTAAATAAAACTGCCAACTAATTCCCGGGATTAATTCGGGTTTAGTTGGCAGTTTTTTTAGTTACGGGCAAGTTTTTTATTTACATAAAAAGAGACTAAGGCAACAATCAGTAAAGCAGGAATCGCATAAAGTTGGCCAACTAGTAATTTCCAAACGACCGTATTATATCCTTCAGAGGCTGGGGATAGGAGGACAATCAAACAGACAATAATATAGGCTAAAAGGGCAGGGATCATTGTTTTCATCATCAAACCACCATCTTTCTAATTCTTTGGAGAGTACCTGTAAACAGGGGAATTATGTAACTAAATATTACCATATATGGATAACCGTTTCGATACCAAACATACTAATTTTAACAATTGGTAAAAAAATAAAAAGTTGGTTTACGGACTAACATTTTCAAGGTATAGATTTGGAGTACCTGTATACAATGAAGTGTCGCAATATTGACAATTTATTAATTTTTTAACTAACTCAAACTTTTAGTTTTGGAGTATAATAATAAACGAATAGATAAAATTATTTGAATATATTAAATTTTAGGGAGGAATTTTCTTATGAAAGCTGCAGTATGGTACGGAGAAAAAGATATTCGAATTGAAGAGCGGGAGTTAAAGGCATTAAAAGATCATGAGGTCACTGTTCGCGTAGCGTGGGCTGGCATTTGTGGTAGTGATTTACACGAGTACCAAGAAGGTCCAGTATTTGTACCAACTGAAAGTGCTGATCCATTAACTGGAGAAATAGCTCCACTTATTATGGGACATGAATTTGCAGGGACGATTGAAAAAGTCGGGACAAACGTTACGAAGTTTAAAGTTGGAGACCGTGTAGCTATTAACCCGACGATTACATATGGTAACAAACCAGAAGATTTAGATGTATATGATGGTTTTAGCTTTATCGGTTTACATGGAGACGGCGGGTTTACGTCTTTCGCAAATGCTCCAGAAGAAAATGTGTTTCTTTTACCTGATACGTTGTCCTTGCAGGACGGTGCATTAGTAGAGCCAACAGCTGTAGCGGTACAAGCGGTTAAAGAAGGAAATCTTCAATTTGGCGATACTGTAGCCATTTTCGGTGCAGGACCAATTGGGTTATTGACGTTAATTGCAGCTAAGGCAGCTGGTGCAAGTAAAATTATTGTTTTAGATTTATCTGAAACACGTCTTGAAAAAGCAATTGAACTTGGTGCAACTCATATCGTTAATTCTGGGAAAGAAGATCCTGTAGAAGCCATTCGTACCATAGTACCTGGAGGGGTAGACGTCTCATTTGAAGTAGCGGGAGTTACTCCAACATTTGAACAATCAGTGGCAGCTACAAGACCACGTGGTACGATGGTAATCGTATCTATATTTGCAAAACCAATTATATGGAACCCTATTCAATTAACCAATACTGGTGTTAAAATCACATCAACGATTGCTTATTCACCAACTTCATTCCAACAAACGGTAGATTTGATGGGGACTGGCCAATTAAAACCACAAGGAATTATCACATCTGAGATTCATTTAGATGATATCGTATCCAAAGGGTTCGAAGCATTAACCAATGATAAATCTCAAGCGAAGATACTTGTTGAATTAAGCGGTGAAAAATAAGTTGAGTATTTAGTATGTATGAAGATTACGGATAATAAAGATAAAAATCCTGTATTAATTTATACAGGATTTTTTTCGAAATCGTAGGCTAATAAAAAATATACAGTCAAACTATATAGTTGAACTTTATAGTTAAATCCTGCATAATAATATACAGTTGAACTATATAGTTTGATTGAGAGTGGGGGTAATCAATATGAAACATAAACTTTTGCCGCTGTCTGAAACGATGCATTATATATTATTAGCTTTACGTGAACCATTTCATGGGTATGCAATTATGCAGAAGGTTGAAGAAATGAGCAAGGGTCATGTGATTTTGGCAGCTGGGACATTGTATGGGGCAATCGATAACTTAAGTAAAAATGGCTGGATTAAGCCAGCAGCTGGAGAAAATGGAAGAAGAAAAGTTTAT
The DNA here is from genome assembly GCF_000305495.1 of Peribacillus psychrosaccharolyticus ATCC 23296. Lineage (GTDB taxonomy): Bacteria > Bacillota > Bacilli > Bacillales > DSM-1321 > Peribacillus > Peribacillus psychrosaccharolyticus. The sequence continues at coordinate 27,541 of NZ_AJTN02000184.1, forward strand.
CAGATCACTGCACAGGGTGAAGAAGTATTAGCACATGAAAAACAACGATTAAAACATATTTTATCCTTATATGAAATGAGTGATGAATGTGAAAAAATATAAGTTTTATGCAAATGTCATAAAAGAAGAACAATGGCTGAACGAACAATTACAAGCTGGTTATAAATGCACGAATATAAGTAGTTGGGGTAACTATACATTTGAACAAACAAACGAAAAATATGTGATGCGTTTAGATTATCAAGATTATTTATCTACACATAGATTTGAGGAATACAAGGAGATTTATGAAGAATTTGGCTGGATGCATGTCAAAGGATCAAGATTCGGCAGCATTCATTATTGGCAAAAGATTTCTGATAACCGAGACGATATGTTTTCAGATCGACAATCAAAATCTAATTACTACAAGCGTTTAATGAATTACTCGTTAACCTTTGCAATCTTTTTTTTAGTAATCAGTTTTATTATATATGATGGCAATCCATTAATCGTAAAAGAACTGTACCTGACTCAAGGTTTATGGGAAATGGAAGGGTCGCTGTTTTGGAAAGCTTTCCTTTTCGAAACACCATTTGTGTTGCTACGGTTAATACCAATCTTGATTTTGTTTGTTTCTGCCATTCAATTCTATATGAGTTATATGCAATATAAGAAAATAAAAGAGGAATTATCACGGTAGTATGGTCCATGGTCAGGGTCTTTGCCATATCCTTTGTAGCCTTAGGGAATAATCAACCATCTGGAGCAATTCGCGATATATTTGTCGCAAATTGTTTTTTTTGCCTTCTTTGAAGCGGAGAATCTTATTGTATTTGCATGTTCGAAAACCGAAGGCATAATCATTTGAGACCCGCCTAGTCAGTGATTGAAAAAGGATTACTCTTCGCTAGTGTAAAAATGTGGTAAAATTTAAGTAAATGAGGAGGGGATTGAATTGAAAAGAAAACCATTTGAACCACCAACTGATTATTATGATGAACATTTAATTAATATTGATGAGCAACTATGTTCTTTGGTTAAACAACGGCTGGACATTTCAAACAACAATCCAGGTTTTCCACCTGATGAGGTTATTACTAACTGGGCTACAAAATATAATTTGTATGAGGCATTTTTAAGTTCATTATTTGGATCATTGAGAATTCACGATTTCTTTAAACCGCGTATTGAACCGAATGTATTTAGAAAATACATATCGGTTTTAAAATCAATTGAAAAAGATGATTATGTATATTCCGTAACGGTTATTCGACAGTATGAGAATGCTAGTGTTATACAACTCCACATCGATTGGGTTGAAGCAGAGGATTTACCTAGGGACTTGCCTCATCCTCATCCTCATCCTCATCCTCATAATACTCTTGAATTATTTATAGGAGAACAATATGATTGTCAGACGGACCGGGCTGGAGGATCAACAGGACATTATACATACAACTATATTGTTTCTCCACCGTTACCGGATGATCCTTCAAATATAGACTTAGTTTTTAAGGAATATAGCGATCACTTTAAGGAAAAGCCTACCGGTCTTGAACTTGTTATCGAAATAGAATAATACTTTTTTTTAGGAGAGAATCTTTAATGTTAGAAAATATCGGAATTCCAGGCATAATTATTACTGTTTTAGTTTTTGGTGTAATCATTTTTTTACTGCGAAAATTATTTAAAACAAATTAATTGGATAAAGTCGATCTAAAAATAGTGATCGACTTTTTTATTGATTTTTAGTTTTTCTACTGTTAAATAACCACATGAAAATTCCGAAAAATACAATAAAAATAAAGTTTGGATAATGTTTTCAGTCCAGTTGAATGTGTCGTACTTGAAATAGTCAAAAGTACTAAAAATAATATATAAGATTACTAGTAAAATTAAATAATTTTATATCCATTTCATGTAATACCTCCCCTAAGTGATATTTAACGAAGTTACAAACGGGCCTACCTACTACCCATCAGGAATGGATAGACATGATTATGCACACGAAATGATGGAGTATTAGATGGAGTATTAATAGTAGATTCCCAACAACCCAACATTAGGTCAGCTTCTGAGAAATCAAATGTATACAAGTGAAAATACTGCAAACGAGACATGTGAGTGGCGAGAAAAAAGATTAGTTAAAGTCTCTTTTTGAATGATAAAGATTATTATTCAATTATTTCAATTTGATTACCTTCAGGTCCCAATATACAACTCTCATAATAACCATCACCTGTTGTACGCGGACCACTTACAATTTCATACCCTTCTTGTTCTAGTTGACTTGTCAATGTATCTACCTTTTCTTTGCTTCCTACGCTAAATGCTAAATGTGTATATCCAGTTTTCAATAGTGATTCTTCGGAAGAAACCATATCAGGACGCGTCATTATCTCAAGTCTTGTATTATCTTCGAATGATAAGAAATAAGTCTCTAATCCAGTTTTCTGATTATGATATTTGGCATTACATGAAGCATCGAAAAACTTTACAAAAAATCTTTTATCGTTTCTAAGTCATTTACATACATGGCAATATGTTCTATTTTCATTCTTATTTCCCTCGCATTCTTCTGTAAAAACATAATCAAACTATCATCAAATAAACAGATGGAAGATCTCTATTCCTACTTCTAAACTTTATTGCAAAGATAAAAGATGAATAATAGTATTCAATACCCCATCTTCCTCATTGGAACGTGTAATATAATTTGCCGCATCTTTTACCTCTTGGACTGCATTTCGGACAGCAAAGCTATATACGCCACAAGTCATAAGTTCCATATCATTATATGAATCTCCAAATACCATCGTTTCTTCAGGAGTAATGTTCAATAAACTTTGTAAATGATTAACGGTAGTACCTTTATGGACATTCGCATTCGTTATATCAATCCAAGCAACTTCCGAAGCAACAATATAAGCTGATTGAAAAAATGGTACCAATTCTTCTCTGGTATCAATGCATCTCATCAATGGGTCATGAACTGTAATTTTGATAAAATCATCTGTTATTTCATCAAAATTGGAAACTTGCTTTACTTTTGTATAAGACCTTCTTACAATACTTGCTTCTTCGCTGGATAGATTATTTTTTATGACTGCGCCATCTTTTGTACAAGCAATAATGGTGTGTTCTAGACTAATTTCTTCTAGGAATTGAATAATTTCCAATCCTAGCTTATTCCCTAGGAGTGATTCGTAAATAAACTCTTTGTTGTGTTTAATCCTAGTTGCACTATCTCCTAATATCCATAAATCATCTGCATCCTCACCGAATATTTCTTCTACACGTTCACATTGCTTTCCAGTGACAGGTGCAAATATAACTCCTTTTTGTTTCATTATCTTTTTTACATTCTGATAAAGCTCTCTGTTAAAGTCTCCACTGTTATTTAAGAATGTACCGTCCATATCAGATAGGACTAATTTAATCATTAGTAGACCTCCTAGTATTGATAATTACTTTTTATCTAAACAATTGTATAGTAGGGCTTGTTACCTGATTTTGTCAAAATAATAATACTAATAGTCACTTTTAGGGAGGAAATAAAAAATAAATCAAACTCTACATACAACAAATTCTTATACTAATCATACATTCAAATTAAAAAATTTTTTTCGTCCAGCAAAATTTGCTATTATGCGTAATCGATGGTGTTACAGTCGTTCCAAAATCCGTCACTTGGCACCACAAGTGTACTCTGTAATTACTAGTTTTTAGAGTCAAAGTGAGCTTGTTGAACTAAAAATATGGACATTTTTCTATTTCATTTTTATATTTTTTAAAACCATTTGGCAGTCCCCACATTTGAACTTTCGTGTGCAAAATAGTAGATGCAAATTCATTTCGGATAGAAGGGAAGGGGCTATGAGGAATAGAAGTTCGGTCGTACTAAAAGAAAATATAAAGGTTTTATTAATTCAAAGAATTAGGGATGATTTAATTTATTATGTTTATCCTGGCGGTGGAATAGAAATGGGAGAAATACTGAAGCTGCAGCTAAAAAGAGAAGCATTTGAGGAATTAGGGGTAGAAATAAATGTTAACGAATGCATGTTAGAAGTTGCATTCAACGGAACACAATACTTTTTTCGGTCAGAAATTATCGCAGGAATAGTAGGAACTGGAGAAGGTGAAGAGTATATAGATGAGACGAGGGATAGGGGAATGTACTTACCGATGTGGGTAAATATAGATTAATTATGTTCTCTTGATGTTAGACCGAATGAAGTGGCTTAAAGATAGACCGTTTCTAAATAGAGAAAGCCAGTGGAGAGTTTCTCGACCGGCTGGTTATTTGGGACTTGTGGCTTTTCTAACAATAGGCGCGACTTCTGCTGCTAGTAATTCAATACCTTCCGCTACTTTTTTAAAGGGTAATCCACCTATATCTAGTTGGGCAATGAATCGTTGGTGGCCGAAAAGTTCATGCTGGCAGATAATTTTTTCGGCTACTTGTTGGGGACTGCCTACGAATAGAGCGGTGTCTGGTGCGGTTAATTGGTCAAAATCTCTTCTTGAAAGATTATATTGGATCCCATGCTGACCATTTACGTATGACCAATAATTAAAATAATAGGGAAAGAACTCATCTCGCGCTTGTTCCGTTGTTTTTGCGATGTAGGCGTGTCCAGTTACTGCTACGTTAAGATCTTCCGGTGCATGTTCAGCTTTAGCGGCTGATTCCCGGTATCGATCAACTAGTGGTTTAAAGCGAGATGCCTCACCTCCAAGTATGGCTATAGCCATTCCAATACCTAATCTGCCTGCACGTGCTGCACTTTCTTCGGTGCCGCCAACACCAACCCAGATTGGCAGCTTATTTTGGACAGGACGGGGGGAAATCTCCGCATTGGATAACGGAGATCGAAAGCGGCCATTCCAGGAAATGGACTCGGCTTTATTCAGTTTTAAAAATAACTCAATATTTTCCTCGAATAATGCATCATAATTCGCTAAGTCGTATCCGAAAAGAGGGAATGATTCTACGTATGCTCCACGACCTGCAATGATTTCAGCGCGCCCGTTAGAAAGTAAATCTAGTGTGGAAAAGTCCTCAAATAATCGAACAGGATCCACCGTACTTAAAACCGTAGTTGCACTAGTCAGCTTAATGCGTTGTGTGACTTGGGCAATAGCTGCCAAGATAATAACAGGAGAAGAGACGGCATAATCGAGTCGGTGATGTTCACCTATTCCAAAGACATCGAGACCCGCATCGTCAGCACATTTTGCAGCCTCGATTATTTCACTAATACGTTGTCTCGTGCTCACTGTATGGCCTGTGAGGGGATCGGGTCCTATATCTCCAAATGTGTAAATCCCAATTTCAATGCCTGATCGGTCTTTTTTATCGTTCTTCATATTCCCTCCATTTTCGGTGTTTAATAGCTTACATGTAAAAGTATATGATTACTGCAAGCGTCTAATGTAGAGAATAAACCATATTCCAACTGGTCTTCGTGAAATTTTAAAAACCCAAGAAAGCTTATCATTTTAGTACCATTCTATTTAATGGTAGTATACATATATCCATTAAAAGTTAAAAATGTTCCATCTATTTAAATGGTGGACGTAAAGAACACAAAAATAGAAAAGAGGGTAATCAGATGTCTAAACAAACTCAAATTGGTCAAACAGGTCTTTTTGTCAATCCAATTGGACTAGGAACGAATGCTGTTGGCGGGCATAATCTTTATCCAAACTTAGATGAAGAAGCAGGAAAAGAATTGGTAAGAACGGCCATTAACGAAGGAGTTAATTTTCTAGACACTGCCTTCATTTATGGTCCAGGACGTTCAGAAGAATTAGTCGGTGAAGTGATTAAAGAATCAGGGAAGCGCAGTGAAATTATTCTTGCGACAAAGGGAGCTCATAAATTTGTCGGAGAAGATGTGGTCTTTGACAATTCCCCATCCTATCTAAAAAAGTCTGTTGAAGAAAGCTTACAGCGTCTGCAAACGGATTACATTGATTTATTCTATATCCATTTCCCTGATAATGATACGCCGAAGGATGAAGCAGTGGGTGCCTTACAGCAATTGAAAGAAGAAGGAAAGATTCGTGCAATCGGTGTTTCTAACTTTTCCATTGAGCAGTTAAAAGAAGCGAATAAAGACGGGTATGTGGATGTATATCAAGGTGAGTACAACTTATTGCAGCGTTCGGCTGAAAAAGAAATACTTCCCTATTCAGTAGAGAACAATATTTCATTTGTTCCATACTTCCCGCTCGCTGCTGGGTTATTAGCAGGTAAGTACGATAAAGACACGGTATTCAATGACCTTCGTGCTAACATGCCGCACCTCCAAGGGGAAGCTTTCGCGCAAAATTTAGAAAAAGTGGAACAAATCCGTCGTATTGCTGAAGCAAAACAAGTTGATGTTGCTCATATTGTTTTGGCTTGGTATCTAACTCGTGAAGCCATTGACGTGGTGATTCCCGGTGCGAAAAGAGCTGCACAAGTAATCAATAATTTAAAAACACTGGATGTTCATTTAACGAATGAAGACATTCAATTGATTGGTCAAATCTTTAACTAAAAAAACATAGGAGGTACTGACATGAAAATCGTTGCCATCGTAGGAAGCATTCGTAAGGACTCATATAATCTAAAGCTTGCAAAGTATATTCAAAAACGGTATCAAGATCGGTTTGAGCTTGAAATCTTAAATCTTCGTGAGTTGCCCTTTTATGATCAGGACATTGAGATGAATCCTCCTGAAGTCGTCAAGAATTTTAAACAAAAAGTGGCAAGCTCAGATGCTGTTTTATGGGTTACACCTGAATACAATGGGACCATTCCAGGTGTATTAGGAAATGCCATTGACTGGTTGTCACGTGTGGATAAGGTTATGATCGGGAAACCGTCATGGATTGTCGGGGCGTCTATGGGCAATTTAGGAACCGTTAAAGCACAATTGCATTTACGTGATATTTTATTCGCTGCCGGCATTTCATCACCACTTCTTCCAGGTAATGAAGTATACGTCGGAGCCGTTCATGAAAAACTGGATGAAACAGGCGAGCTTACACATGAACCAACTGTTCAGTTTTTAGACACAGTGGTTGATCACTTTATTGACTGGATTACTCGTATCAGTTGATAAAACGAAAAGTCATGGCTATATAGGTAACGAATCAAAGGATAGTTAGTCCATTATAAGGGCTGACTATCTTTTTTATATTTTTAAATATATGCGATTATACAAAATAAACCAAAAAGGAGGAGTTAGTTAAATGAGTGAATTACAAATCATACATTTAGATAAAGTTTCCTTTCAATTAAAAGAAAAACAAAATTTCGAATGGCTGCTAAATATGGGTGAAGTATTCGCCGTATTTGATGAACAGGACTCAGGAAATATATGTTTTGGAATTGAAACAGATGGGATAAAAAAGTTTGTAAAGTATGCGGGAGCGAAGACTAAAGAATATACAGGACATCCAAAAGAGGCAATCGTGAGGTTAAAGAAGTCGATTCCCATTTATAAAGAGTTGGAGCATAAACACTTGATTCGATTACTAGAGTATTTTGAGGTTGAGAGAGGGTATGTGTTGGTTTTTGAGTGGTTTGAAGGGGAATGTCTTCACTCTCATTGGTCATTTCCTCCGCCACATAAATATACTCATCCTGCGTCTCCTTTTTATCGGTTCAAGCAATTATCTATTGAACAACGGTTAAAATCATTTAAGAGTATCCTAGAATTCCATCTAAATGTGGAACAGAAACATTATGTAGCCGTTGATTTTTATGACGGTAGTATTTTATATGATTTTACCAATCATCTAACAAAGATTTGTGATATAGATTTGTATAAGAAAAAACCATTTATCAACACAATGGGACGACTATGGGGATCAACAAGATTTATGTCACCAGAAGAATTCGAATTGGGGGCTGCCATTGATCAACGAAGCAATGTATTTACGTTGGGAGCCATCGCATTCGGGCTGTTAGGGGGAGAACTTGATCGATCTCTATCAAAGTGGGAGGCAGGACAGGACCGATACCAAGCAGCAATGAAGGCAGTTAAAGCAGATCGATGCGAAAGATATGCAACTATAGAAGAATTCCATATGGCCTGGGAATCGCTAGGTAAATAAAAATATGCACATGGTTCGTTTTATTACCAATTGATAATTATTTATTGTCAATCGATAAATAATTACTTATAATTATGGTAGTAAATGGTAGGAGGGGTTGTTTTGAGAGGTAGAACGACAACATTATTAAAGCTAATTGTTTATCTGATTGGTTTTATTGTACTTATGTTATGTGTGTTTTGGCTGCCAAATATGGCGCAGAAAGCGGCATTAATAGATCCATCGTATGCTTATTTGAAATACCCTGTCCTTATAGGAATCTATCTGACGGTACTTCCTTTCTTTTTTGCCTTATTTCACTCACTTAAACTTTTGAGCTATATTAATCACAAAAATGCTTTTTCTGAACTAGCTGTCACCTCGTTAAAGGGAGTAAAACACTGTGCCATTTTAATCTGTTTACTGTATCTTGTAGGGATGGTTTTTCTTGTTACACAAGAGGCTTTACATCCTGGAATCGCATTAATAGGCTTAGCTATTTTATTTGCCTCTTTTAGTATTTCACTCTTTGCTGCGGTTCTTCAAGAACTGTTTACACGTGCATTGGAAATAAAGTCTGAAAATGATTTAACCGTCTGAGGTTACCCACAATATAAATATTGATGTAGTGCTAGCCTAAAGAAAAACGAATGTAACAGAACTCTCTGAAAAAGAGGAATCACGATGGCTAACCTTTCGTTTCAAGAATAAAAGTGGTTCGATTAACAACTTTTGAAGCTATATGTAAGGCATTAGACTGTCAACCTGGTGATCTTCTTGAATATCAAAATGAAATAGACTTACTTTGAAGATTAAAAACAAAATAAAAAAGGGTGCTGTGAACACCCTTTTTTAATGAAGAATCTCAGCGATGGGTATTGTGAACAGGGATAAATAAATCTTCATTCGTATTTCTAACCAATGAAAAATTATCTACATTATAATGGCCGTGAAGGGTTTCGTTATGATGAAGAATAATTTGCTCCGCAGGTAAGATTTTCGAATTGGAAGTCGAATGTCCATCGCCAACCAACGTTACATCAAAGTGATTGATAGTAGCTGTTCGAACCGCTGTATCGATACAATGTTCTGTTTTACAGCCCATAATGACAAGGTGTTCGATGCTGTTTTCAGTTAAATAGGATGTTAAAGGTGTTCCATAAAATGAATTAGTTGCCGCTTTATCAAATATAACCGCAATGGAAGGGACATGAATCGCTTGATGTACTTGGAAGCCGATTCCTTCTCCGTTTGAAACATCTAGATCTCTTATAAAAACAATCGAGACATTCTCTTTCATCGCTTTTTCTATCACTGTATTTATATTATGTATTAGTTTTTCTTTCTCAAAAACTGGAGATTCGACGTTCGATCCTTCGATTAAATCCTGTTGAGCATCAATAATTAGTAAGGCCTGTTTCAATTCATTTCCTCCTTCAGATTAAGTCCCTATGTTGAAATCCATAAAACAATAACGCCATTTATGAAGAAAAGAACACCATAAAGCAATGCGAATATGCCTGCGCCAAATCCCCCGTTATCAAAAATGGCTGAGAACTGTAATGTTCCATAGAATACGACTGGTGATAAAATTAGCATGAGGACACCAAGTTTTGTCTTTCTCTTCTCATTTCCTTTAGAAATGTAATAGATAATGAGATTAGCACCTGCAAAAATCATGAAACCAAAAAATATGATTAAAATAACATCCAATCTAACCACCTCTCTTGAATATTTTACCATATTATAAGGGCTGTTTGGACTTTTTAGTACGGAAGATAAGTCCGATAATCATCAATCCTAAACTTACAACAGAAAAAACAAAGAATTGATTCGTTAAGAGATTCATTATATGAAAAGGTGCTTTATGAACATATACAGCCTTTACCCATTGCTTTTCTTCTTTTATTGCAATGGCATTGGACGTTGATCTCCCTTTTATTTGATAATAGTTTGTTCCTATTGGGTAAAAGTTTGAAGCATTTCCGTAATAATCACCAGTCCTATCATTAGGCTTCGTGGTTACTTCCCCTATGATTTTACCAATTTCATTATTTTCGATTATTTCCTCTTGTTTAACTTCATAAACTTTTCCTTCCCAAACAACAAAAGTAATAGCCCAAGATAGTGCTTGAACAGTCGAGGAGATCAAACATACAAATAATAGAGAAGAAAAAGCTATTTTTTTCATAAGTTCCCTCCAAATTTAGATCGTTTATATATATTATAACGGTAAAACTTGATGATTGAGACTAGGGGTTACTTAATTGGGTCGGGGTGTATTTTACTCGTATTAAAAGGGTTTATAATAGCATTTATAGAAAAAGTATAAATTAGGTAGTTGAAAGGTGAGGGTGATGGAAAAAAGACTGGAATATTTATATAAAGGTGAATCATTTGCCATAGTTATGTTTGTTTTCTTAGTTATGTAGTTAATAAAGTTTATCCTGAGTTACTATTTGTATTCTCTTCTTTCTTTTGGATGTCCTTTTTGTTGGAGTTCTTTTATTACAAGGTGCTGCCTAC
>NZ_AJTN02000183.1 GCF_000305495.1 Peribacillus psychrosaccharolyticus ATCC 23296
TAGTATTATAAATGTGATTAATAATTATATGGGGTGATTCTTTTTATGACAGATCGTAAACTTACGACTAGCTGGGGTGCACCTGTTGGTGACAACCAAAATTCAATTACTGCCGGACATCGCGGCCCTACATTGATTCAAGACGTATATCTTTTAGAAAAACTTGCACATTTTAACCGTGAACGTGTACCTGAGCGTGTTGTACATGCTAAAGGCGGCGGAGCACATGGTTTCTTCGAAGTGACAAATGATATGTCACAATATACTAAAGCTAAATTATTTAATGGAACAGGTACAAAAACAGATATGTTTATCCGCTTCTCTACAGTTGCTGGTGAACTTGGTTCTGCTGATACGCTTCGTGATCCACGTGGATTTGCTGTTAAATTTTATACCGAAGAAGGCAACTACGATATCGTAGGTAACAATACGCCTGTATTCTTTATTCGTGATGCAATTAAATTCCCTGATTTCATCCATACACAAAAAAGAGATCCACAAACACATCTTAAGAACCCTACAGCAGTATGGGATTTCTGGTCACATTCTCCAGAATCGCTGCATCAAGTTTCAATCCTGATGTCAGACCGTGGTATTCCTGCTACATGGCGTCACACTCATGGTTTCGGAAGCCATACGTTCAAGTGGGTTAATGCTGAAGGACAAGCAGTTTGGGTGAAATATCACTTTAAAACTGAACAAGGTGTTAAAAACCTTGATGTTGATCTTGCAGCACAGCTTGCAGGTGAAAATCCTGATTACCACACTGAAGATTTATTCAATGCGATTGAAAAAGGTGATTTCCCTTCTTGGAAGCTATGTGTTCAAATCATGCCTGAAGAAGATGCAAATACATACCGTTTTGATCCATTTGATGTAACAAAAGTATGGTCTCAAAAAGATTACCCGTTAATCGAAGTTGGCCGTATGACGTTAAATAGAAACCCTGAGAACTATTTTGCTGAAGTTGAGCAAGCAACATTCTCACCTGGTACGCTTGTACCTGGTATTGAGCCATCTCCAGATAAAATGCTTCAAGGTCGTCTATTTGCTTATGCTGATGCTGCACGTTACCGTGTTGGTGCTAATCATAATACACTTCCAATTAACCGTCCGAAAGTGGAAGCTGCTAACAACTTCCGTGATGGCGCTATGCGTCATGATGCTAACGGCGGTAAGTCAGTATATTATGAGCCAAATAGTTTCGGAGGACCGACTGAAACTCCAGAAAACAAAATAGCTCCATTTGCTGTTTCAGGAGTAGCTGATAGTGTTGCGTATGATGAACATGATCATTATACACAAGCAGGAGATCTATACCGTCTATTAAGCGAAGATGAGCGTACTCGTCTTGTCGCTAATATCGTGGGTGCAATGAAACCTGTTACACTAGATGAAATTAAGCTTCGTCAAATTGGCCACTTCTACAAAGCTGATGCTGAATATGGAACTCGTATTGCAGAAGGTCTTGGATTAGAAGTACCAGCAGCAGTTGTTCAAAAATAATAACAAAACTGCTCATTTTATTCTCTATAGATACAGGTATCCGTTTCGGAAACGGATACCTGTTTTTTTACTGTTAATCAGGATCGCAAAACAATCCCCAAATCCCTTCCTGCAGATAAAGTATCTGCCTCAATATCTTTTCCCAATACATAGTTTTAAAAGTCGTGAAGATAGGGCTATTTATGTGAAATCTGTTTAAATGAAACGATGTTGGCTTGCTCTAATACGGGGATAGTTGCTGTAAGTTCCGTCCTGTTCAAACATTTAGCTGGGTTTGACAGTGTATTTTATTTGCAGTGATTTATGTAATGGTTCTTATTAACTTACTGACTAAGATTTTCCTAGTATATATATATTGCAAACCATGCTGATAACCTTTTAAACTTAGTAAAGTCTAGGGATTTTTTTCGGTGAGAGCATTGCTAATAAAAGAGGCTTTCATATTTATCTTTTTTCTGAATAACTTGTAGAAAAGAGGATAAATAGAAAGAGATGATCATAGATTGCATAGAGAAGAGGGTATTAAAGAAATTGAAAAGTAAAGCAGCTGTTTTAATAGGATTATTAATTGTATTACTGATTTTATTATTTGTATTTATGCGTCCAGGAATTGTAGCAGAACAAGTAGAGATAGTAGAAAAATATTATCCGCAGGGAGAAGCTGGTACTGCTATTGGAATCGAAACAAATGAAGTTATTGATGTAACAAAAAATGATCAAGGATCGAGCTGCGCAATGAAGTTCAGCAATGATAAAATCCTCGAAATAGATTGTGACCGCTATCTAGATTTCCGAAATCATGAAACGGTCTATATTGAATATGATGGAAAGCAAATTACGGATATTAGAAGAAAAAAATAATTAAATCATAAACCTACAGTCATAAGACTTCTTAGCTGTAGGTTTATTTTTTTGATTATATGTAAATTTAATGAATTTATGTATAATACAATCTACTCTACAAGGTTAGGTGTTTATTTTTATTATTTTCCTTCTAGGTATTCTAACTTGTCTAATCCCCTAATATATTTCAAAGGAAGGGGGGTGGATGAGGCTTGGAACTTCTTTGGATGTTGATTGTGGGTGGGATTATTGGCTGGCTGGGGAGTTTAATAATTGGACGTGATATGCCTGGTGGAGTCATTGGGAATATTGTTGCTGGGTTTATAGGAGCATGGCTTGGTACGGCTATTCTAGGTTCAATCGGGCCTGCTACAGGCGGATTTTACATTATTCCTGCACTTCTTGGGGCAATCATAGTGGTTTTTATTGTTTCATTAATTATGCGAAATACAAGATGGAGATAACCACTGTATGTTCAAACCCGTAAATATTAATTTACGGGTTTTTTATATGATTTTTTCGATGAGGCAGCGGTAAGTGGTATGATAGCTAACGTGTAGACTTTTTTCCGCTAACGGATAACTTGAGGTGTAGATGTATGAATAAAAGTGTAGTAGGGTTTTATCTAAGTATAGGAGCGTTAATTTCTGGTGGTATGTTAATTACTATGATCATGGCAGGTATTTCAGCGAATATTTTTGTTTATGGTTTGCTTGCTTTGCTATTTTTAATTTGCACCTACCCAGCCTTCTTGCTGTGTTTGTTCGGAATATTTAAAAGAAAAGACTTGATCAGAAACGAAAAAAAATTCGCTTGGGCGGGTTTTCTGATAAGTGGTGTATTTATACTGATTGTATTTTATATTATCTATACAGAGGGTAAAGTAGAACTAATCGGCTGACTTCGCATTCGCGGTCAGCTTTTTTTCTGTCAGTAAGTATAAGGTAAAAAAATCCAAATAATTAGATGTGTTTATAGTATAATAGTTATGCTAGGTTGAAAGAAAGAGTATTTCCTTAGTTTTGTAAGCGCTTTTAAAATAATTGTAAGGAGATTGGGTCTATGCAGCTTTTCCAGTATATTTTACGAACGAGTATTATTGTCATTCCAGCAACATTCACGATTGGATTTTTTGTTTGTCTCATGAACGGAATAGAGGGGAAAAGTTTTGTTATCAACCTTATATGTATTACGTTAATGGGCGGGGTTGTCGGAGTGATTTCAGCGTTTATAAATCATGGACGGTTTATCAAACCAATAGAAAAGATTAATACGTTTTTTAAAAAACTGGCAGATGGAGATATGAGAGATCGCTTAGAACCGGAGAATCTTGGTTTTCTTGCATCTGTGGCGATAAGTGTAAACTATGCGGTCGATTCATGGTCTAATGTATTAAATAAGGTTCAAGAGTCATCGAAGAATATGACTGACTTTTCGATTAATTTAGCTCAAGGAACCGCACAAACAAATCAGGCCACAGAACATATTTCAACAGTTATTGAAGGGATTTCCCGCGGAGCAGATAATCAAGTGAGAGGTGTAAGTGAAACATCCGATGTGATTCATCAAATGTCTGAAAGTCTTGCTCAAGTTTCTACAAACGCGGTGACCGTAGTTTCAAGTATAAATAAATCGATGGAAAAAGCTGATGCCGGAACCAATTCGATTGAATCCGCAGGAAGGCAGATGGAATCCATCTATTCAAATGTCAATGAGTTAGCAAGAGTTGTTAGGGGATTAGGTGAACGATCGAAAGAAATAGGAAAGATTGTCGAAGTAATTACCGGGATATCGGCGCAAACCAATCTATTGGCCTTAAATGCAGCGATAGAAGCAGCGAGAGCAGGAGAACAAGGAAAAGGATTTGCAGTTGTTGCGAATGAAGTACGAAAATTAGCAGAACAATCAGGACGTGCTACACAGCAAATTACCGGAATTATCTCTCATATACAGACTGAAACACGTCAGGTGGTTGATACCATGGAATCCGTTAATGCAGAGGTCAGCGACGGAATCAATGTGATGTCAGGGGCAGGTGAATCTTTTACACAGATTCAGGAATCGGTTAATTCCGTATTTGAACAAGTAGCCCAAGTTTCTGCTGCAATTGAACAGATGACCTCTGGAACAAATAGTGCTGTAAAATCTATGGATATGATCACTAATGCTGCTGCAGAGTCGGCTGCCTCCACTCAAAGTGTGTTAGCAGCTACTGAGGAACAAGCAATTTCTATCCAAGAAATAAGTACATTTGCTGATACGTTAGCTAAGTTAGCAAGAGAAATGCAAGAAATGACACACACCTTCAAAGTATAAACGAAAAAGAGCTCTCACCTGGGACTTAGGTGAGAGCTCTTTATTTCTAATTGGTTTTCTTATCTTCAGCCTTATTTTCTTTCATGATTTTCTTAATCCTTCTGCCATGGTTTTTAGCATTGATTAAGCGAATCAGGTCCATCATATTTTCTGTTTCATTATCGTTATTTTTGTTGGACATAAATATCCCTCCCAAAGATGATTGTACAATACTCAGTTTTTATATATTACCCAACTGGGAAGTATGCAAACATCCAGAAAAAATGGAATAGAAGATAGAGGTTTTAAAATGGATAATTAGGCTATTAACAATATATGAGAAAGTACGTATTAACTAGAATAAATTAGTTAACGGCGGTGGAGGCAAACATGGAAGAATTAAAGCGATTAGGAGAAAAGCTAATTAAAAATAAATATATATTTGCTGAGCATATCGATCTTCTTCAAAATGATCACTTCTCCTTTGGCGGCATAATGGTAAGAGAATGGCGTGCGGATCTTGTACAAATACAAGGAGAAGCTCTTATTTATGGAAAAGAACAGGCAGAAAAAAAGATGAGTACAGCTAGTTTGAATCTTGGAAAAGTGATGGTAGAAAGCGGGGCTGCTATTAATCTCGCAATAGAGAATACGATGAACAGCCGCCATCTCTTTTGGAGCTTTATTGAAGAAGAAGTAAGTAATCAGAAATACTCTATAAACATCCTCTTAAACGCAATGTCCACTATCGATGCACTATTAGATATTTCCCTTCGAAGTATTAGTTTGGGTTTCGTTAATCATTACAAGGAAACCACAGATATAACTGCTAAATCTCTACAGCATATAAAGAATCAACAATCTGTGATAAAAACATTATCAACGCCTATTATTCAAACTGTGATGGATGGAGTTATTCATGTTCCCCTGAGCGGCGAGTTGAATGAAGACCGAATGAAGGATTTGCAGAAAAAAGTAGTCAATGAATGCAAGGTTTTAGTGGTAGATAGGGTGATTATAGACTTTACAGGTATATCAGAACAGGATTCAAACTTATTTCCCTCTCTAGAGGAACTGGTTCATTCTTTGTCTTCAATAGGAACAAAAACAATCTTCGTTGGGTTTTCGCCTTTTGTCATTAGAGAAATAAATGGTAAAGGTCTTTTTAACAAGGTTATTATATATTCCTCCTTCCGGCAGGCTATAAATGAGTTATTGAGAAATAAAGGGTTGAAAATAGGGCCAATCAGCTAATGACAAGTTTTTAATTTTTGTTACTATTAAAAGAGTGTTTAAGATGTTTAGGTAAGGGTACTATAACTATGGAAGTATTGTCTTTTTGAGAAGTCAAAGCAGCAGCAGGAGTCTCCTGCTGCTGCTTTGACGCTTCCTAACCTGACTATTTTCATGATAATGTTACACACTTTAAGGATGATCAGATATGCATAACAATAAGGAATTATATACATTTTTATTAGATCACTCTGCTGAAATATCAACTACGTGGGTCAAATCATTTGATGATGAGTGGGCTTCCCTATTTTCAATTGATGATTCAGTGCAGCTGAGTAAAATAACCTATCAAAATCAATTATTTATTATCCATCTCAGTAAGGTTTTTCTCGTCGAACAAGGATTGTTTTTCTCTTCACTTGATACCTGGATTAAGCAGGTGGCAGGTAAACTGCATGCAAAGAAAGCCGCTATTCATCAAGTAATTGTGGAGCTGCGCAGAATCAGAATGATTTTTTGGGAAGCTATTGGAGAATTTGTCCAGCTGAATGATAAGAAAGTGGCTCATAAGGAAATTTTACTTTGGAGTGATTTGGTTTACATTGCTTTTGAAGAAATTATCGAATCATTTATTCAGTATTATAAACAAGCGAATCGGGATCGTGTAAAAGATGAGGCAAGTATGAATGAAGATACACCTCCACAAGCTATCTTACTTAAAGAAGGACTAGGTCTGGTCTCTCTTTATCCCAAAAAAGATCAAAAATATTCGGCAGTATTTCTTCGTGAGACACTTATATCTTGCAGGAAAAAAGAAATTCATACGTTAATTATTGATTTATCTAATTTCGATGTCATGGAAAAGTCAGATGCTGAACGAATTTATCAGTTGTGTTCTTCTTTAAAAGCAGTTAGTATCTCCTATCTTTTGTCGGGATTGACAGAGACTTTAAAAGAAGACGCCCGTCATTTAAATGAGGGGCTTGAAGATTTAGTAACTTATCCCGATGTGTTATCAGCGTTAAAGGTATGTAATGTATAAAGACACAGGCAAAACTCAAGTTGTCTCGTAACTTGGGCTTTGTATCTGTGTTTTTTTGTTTTTTATAAAAATAGAGTAGGGATGTAAGGTGCTGCAGTCGAATAGTAAGGGGAGCGCAAAAAAAGCTGGATGAATAACATAATAGGGAGGGGTGAGGAAATGGAGGCAGTTTTACCTCAGATTAAGCCGAAGCGCAAGTGGAAAAAACGAGCTTTATGGATTGGAGCCATTCTCGTTTTCTTGCTGTTGGCTGTTTGGTTAGCCGGTACGATATACCTCAATCGATTATTGCCGCAGACTGAAGGAGAAATTTCGCTTCCTGGATTGACAGAGCGGGTAACGGTTACAAGAGATGCTTCAGGTGTACCGCATATTAAGGCAAATAATGAACATGATCTATATCTAGCTCAGGGATATATACAAGCTCAGGATCGGTTGTTCCAGATGGATTTAAGCCGGCGTCAGGCATCTGGGCAGCTAAGTGAAGTGATCGGTGATAAAGTACTTAATAATGACAAATTCTTTTTGACTTTGGGGTTAAGAAGAGCAGCAGAGGCATCATATGATCAATATACAGACAGCGGTAAAGCCACACTGGATTACTTTGCTGAAGGTGTTAATCTATATATGGAACAAGTTAGGGAAAATGGGAAATGGCCGATTGAATTTACCCTTCTTAGTTATGAGCCTGAGCCATGGACACCTGTTGATTCATTAACGATTGGTAAATATATGGCTTTTGATCTCGGCGGAAACTGGGAGTCACAGGCATTTAGGCAGTATTTACTAGAGAATTTTCCTGAAGATAAAGCATATGATTTATTTCCGGATTACCCAAAAGGATCTCCGTACATAATTGGGAAAGAGTCACTCGATATTGATAAGAGCTTTGCAAATGCCGTGATTCCTCATGAATATAATGGTAGTAACAATTGGGTTGTAAGTGGAAGCAAAACAAAATCAGGTAAACCGCTGCTAGCTGATGATCCCCATTTGGGTCTTGCCACACCGTCTGTGTGGTACCAGATGCATTTAGAAAACCCAAACGTAAATGTAAGCGGTGTCATATTTGCTGGAGTTCCTGGTATTATTTTGGGTCATAATGAAACCATTGCCTGGGGCGTAACCAATACAGGGCCTGATGTCCAAGATCTTTATATTGAAAAAAGAAATCCTGCAAATGCTGCTGAATTTTCCTATCAAGATAAGTGGGAAGCTGCGGAAATCATTAAGGAACCAATTAAAGTTAAGGACGGGAAGACAATTGATTATGAAGTAATGGTGACTCGCCATGGACCGGTTATTTCAGAGTTTGCAGGTAAAAGCGGAAAGGATACTGTTTTGGCTTTGCGCTGGACTGCACTCGATCCATCAGCCGAACTTGAGGCCATATTGAATATGAATAAAGCGGGGAACTGGGCTGAATTTGAGCAGGCTCTTCTTAAATTTGAAACTCCGGCACAGAATTTTGTTTTTGCGTCTTCGGATGGCACCATTGCGTATAAGGCAAATGGCAGCATCCCCATTCGGAAGAAGGGTGACAGCTTACTCCCTGTTCCAGGCTGGACAGATGAGTATGAATGGACAGGGTTTATTCCTTTTGATGAGCTGCCCAAAGTAGTAAACCCTGCGGAAGGATTCATTTCGACGGCTAACAATAAAGTCATATCTGATGAATATCCGTATCATATTAGTAATGATTGGGCGCAGCCCTACCGGCAAATGAGAATTCAGGAAGTACTGCAAACAAATAATAAGCTGACAGCTAAGGATATGCAGAATCTCCAAATGGATAAAAAAAATCTGCAGGGAAAAGAATTTGCCCCGCAGCTTGTCCAGGTACTGAATGGTTCAGTCAAAAAAGAAGACCAGCAAGTGCTGGATATCCTGGATAAATGGGACTTTATTGATAGTGAGGATCAGGCAGCGCCCCTCGTTTTTAATCTGTGGATGCAAAATATAGCTGAAGTATTGTTTGTGAAACAGATCCCTGAAGAAACGCTAGCTTTATTTCAGGGCAAACGACAAGCGGTAGATGAATTACTGCGCAGAGCGCTGGGAGGGAATGAAGGACCTTGGATGAAAGACAATGGCGGTCTGGAAAAGGTGCTGTCAGAATCTTTTCAGAAGACGGTGACTAACATTAAGGAGATGCAGGGAAGTGATCCTGCGGATTGGCAATGGGGAGATTATCATCAGCTTTCCTTTTCACATCCATTATCAAGTGTATCGCCGCTAAATTATTTATTTAATAAGGAAGGCAGCATTCCTGTCGGTGGGAGTAATGTGACCGTTCAAGCAGCAGCCTTTAAGTCTGATGGAATAGTGAATCATGGCGGATCCTGGCGATTTGTCATTGATATAGAGAATATGAAGCAAGCTTACCATCTCGTGGGACCAGGGCAATCAGGCAATGTGAAGAGTAAGTGGTATCATGATCAAATGACTAGCTGGGCAAAGGGAACGTATCATGTTACCCAATTAGAAAAGGTAAACGGTAAAGTGCTGACGCTGACTCCGGCAGGTGAGGATTGATTCTACAGCGGCAGGTTGACAGAGGGAATCTAGTTATTTTCCACGTGAAAATACATAGATTTTATAGCAGGTTAATAATTCAGAGGAGATGAGGAAGATGGTACTAGATGCACAGGCCAAGCTTTATCTTGAAATGATGTCCGGAATTCCGCCGCTTCATACACTGAATCCACAAACTGTCAGGGATTTACTTTCACAATTGCCAGTAGAAGAATCGATTTCAGCAGGTACTGGGAGGACTGAAGAATATGAAATTCCAGTAGAGGATGGTCGAATTACTGTAAGGACTTATACACCGCAAGGACATGGGCCATTCCCTCTTTTCGTTTACTATCATGGCGGCGGATGGGTCATTGGTGATTTGGAAAGTGCGGACTTTACCTGTAGAATGCTGGCGGATCACCTAAAAGCAGTTGTCGTTTCTGTGAATTACCGGCTGTCACCAGAATTTAAATTTCCTATCCCTTTAGAAGATTGCTATACGGCTTTAAAATGGGTGGAAGCCAATGCAGGTTTATTAAGGGGTGATAGTAAGAAAGTGATTGTCGGCGGTGATAGTGCAGGGGGGAATTTAGCGGCTGCTGTGAGCATTTTAGCCAGAGATCGAAAGGGGCCGAATATTATGGCCCAAGTATTACTCTACCCGAGCTTAGATTTTGATTTTACGACAGAGTCTTATCAAAAGTATAGTAAAGGATTTATTCTTACCGAGGAATTAATGACTTGGTTTGCAGGTCACTATGCCGAATCTCGAGATGATTTGCAGAACAATCTGGCAGCGCCGCTGTTAACTGAAAACCTAAGAGGCCTGCCTCCTGCCCTTATTTTTACGGCAGAATACGATGTACTTAGGGATGATGGACTAACATATGCGAAAAGGCTGGTCGAAGCAGGCATTCAGGTTGAATATAAATGTGAAGCCGGCTTAATTCATGGATATTTCTTAATACCGATGTTTACCTATCGCATTGAATCAACAATTAAGCGCATAGCAGACTTTCTTTCGAATGTTAAGGTGGACTTTACCATCGGGGAAGTTAAGTAAAAAAGTGGCAGCACTCCGATAAGGAGGGCTGCTGTTGTGTTTTGGGAAGAGAAATTCATGACTTCTTTTTCTCATTAGATAGATAGTCTCCAAGAAATTGTTCGAAATTAGGGACCTTAATATCAGCAATTTTTTCGTAGGACTCTAGAATTTTCACCTTTATATCCTGTTCTAAATCTTCTTGATCTTGAAACCGGGTATTCCATAATGATTTCTTGATTTTTGGTTCAAGAGTGTTGAGTAGTTCTAGCAGCTCGCTTTTTGTGATTTTTTCAGCCACAATACTTATCCTCCTTTCTGTTTAATGTTCTCTTTCGATAATTCTGTCTGATTTTATGAATCGCTTGTTTACGTATATTCGAGATATTTTGTGGTGTTTCTTTAAAATAAGCGGCAATTTCTTTATTCGTATAACCGTTAATAAAGTATAGGCTTAAAACAACTCCTTGCTTATGCGTTAATTTTCGAATGGCGATAATTAAATCTTCATCACTTAAGATTGAGGATAGCTCGATTGAATAATTCCAGTTGTCCATATCCATATCATAATCAAGTAACTCTAAAAGGCTTCTGCCATTTTCAAATTCAGAGGCGGGCTTGTCAAGAATAGAAAGGTAACGCTCTCTGTGCTTTCGTTCTCGTTTATCGTAATCAATTGAATAAAAATGAATGAGTGAACACAGGTATTTCTGTATGCGTGTTCGATAATAAAAAAACTCAAATTTATCATTGAGCTCACTAACGTAAGGAGATGTAGGGTTTTCCAGCGCTGCAAGAAAACTAGCGCGATTTGCAGGTTGTTGTAAAAACAACTTAATTATCGGTTGTTCAAAAAAATTCTGATGCTTCACAATTAGGCATTCGAACGTATTCGATAGAAAAAGTATCGTTGTCTTATTCATAGGTTCTCGCCCTCCTTTATTCTATAAAGTGAAATTTCAAGAGTATAAATCAATTATAAACGAACATTTGTTCTTATTTCTATGATTCGTTCGGGCTAAATTGACTTTTTTGATAAAATTTCACTTTGGGTAGTAAATCGAAAAGGGAGAGGATAAACATGGAAGATGGGTCAAATTGGGTTGCTATTCTGAATAATTTTGGATTTCCAACGGTCGTATCCTTTTACTTACTACTAAAGTTTGAGAAACAAATAGAAGAGCTGACACGAGCGGTGAATGTACTGTTAGATACGGTTAATCGTGATAAATAAGAATAAAGAGGGATGTAGAATCACTGGGTACTAGTAATTTTATACATGAAAATAAGTAGAAATTTGATATTATATTTTTATAAAGAACTTTGGGAGTTGGAGAAATTGAATGAAGTTCAGTTGAAAGAAGTAGAAGAGCTGCAGCAAATCTGCGAGACAGAAGGTTTTAAGCTGAAGTTAAATTGGGATACGCTGAGAAGTCGAAAAAGGAAGGATTCCGATTATTTCTTTTATGAAATGAATCGGCTTATAGGCTTTGCTGCAGTCTATGATTTTGGAGATAAAGCAGAAATATGCGGGATGGTTCATCCGGATTATCGCAGACGTGGAATATTTACAAAACTTATTGATGCAGGAATTATGGATTGCTTAGAAAGAAAATATAAGACGATCTTATTAAATGCCCCGGCTAAATCAGCAAGTGCAAAAGGATTTTTACAAAGTATTTCCTGTCAGTTTGCTGTTGCTGAATACCAGATGAAGTGGGGCAAAACAGAACTGTTCAATTATGAGGGAGTGAAGCTGCGTCCTTCTACGCATGAAGATGCAGAGCTAGAAATCCAATTGGATATACAATGTTTTGGGTTTTCGGAAGAGGATGCACGCTCGTTTCATAAGCGTATGAGAGCTGATGAACCAGAACAGGTATTTATGATTGAGGATGAGGAACATAGAAAAACGATTGGTAAAATTAGAGTTGATCGTAAGTCGACTGAAACCTGGATTTACGGGTTTGCTATTTTTCCAGAGTATCAGGGCCGCGGCTTTGGCAGAAGAACACTGAAGCAAGTGGTCCTTGAGGAAGAAACAAGAGGGAATGCTATTTATCTAGAGGTCGAAGCCACAAATGCTCATGCACTTAGGCTCTACGAAGAGTGCGGATTTAAGGTAATTGGACAACAAGACTATTATCAATATCAGGTCAAAAGCTAAAGCATCATTAGATTAAAGACATCCTAAAGTGGATGTCTTTTTTTATGTAAATTAAAGTAATTTAAGATAATTAATGGTAAAATTATGTTATTACGTAAAAACGTAAAAAGGGGGATTTTAGTGACCAGAAATTTAGAAAAAGAAATGGATCAATTAAAAGCGAGAGTAGATACCTTACAAAAAAGGGTACACAGCATGGATAGTTTGACGGAAGTAAACGTTCAAACAGGTTTATATATAAACGGACATGTTAGGGCATCAGGTGAATGGAACGCAGATGGCCAAAAAGTGAGGGTTGAATCAAAAGAACACAGCATATCAAGTATGATTCAGTCATCCAGTGAGGATAGTGCCAAAATTCTTGCTGCACTTGGACATAAGCAAAGATTGGATATTTTAAAGTGCTTGCTTATTCAACCCTGTACGGGAAATGATCTGCTTGAAACACTAGGAATGAGCACAACAGGGCAGCTCTATCATCATTTAAAGGCATTGATTGGGGCGAATTTAGTAGAGCAAAAAGAACGAGGAGGTTTATATAATATTCCCTCGAAAAGGGCGATACCGCTAATGATGATCTTAACTGGTACTAATGGTTTATTGGATGTTGCCAGGTTTGTTATGATGACGGAAATCAGAGAAAACCCTGATTTATATATTGGCGGCAAGGAAAGTGATGGCTACGATGCAAATCAATTGCTGCTAGCTCTGCTTGAATACTCGCTTCAAGAGATAAAGGAGGGCTATGGGAATAAAATTACCATCACGTTCAATGAAAATGGAAGTGTTACCGTGTCCGATAATGGCAGGGGGATTCCGGTAACAATACTTAATGAAGATACCATTACACACGTTCAATCCGTGCTGACGAACTTAAAGGATACCTATACTCAATTCGTCGCTTCCGGCGGGAAGAAGGAAGCGACGAATTGGTGTCATTAATGCACTATCAAGTGAAATGCATGTGGTCATTCAACGCAGCGGCAAACTATATAAACAAACGTATAAAAATGGGGTTCCTGCAAGTACACTGACTGAAGCTGTATCACTCGGATCAGAATCAGGAACTTCGATAACATTTACCCCAAATAAGGAGTTATTTACTTGTGGATTCAATGTTCTCTCAGTTGAAAAATACCTTGAGAATTTACAGTTTATGTTACCAAACTGTGAAATTGTGCTAAAGGAGATGGGGAATTGAGTAAAATGTTGACAACAGTTGAAGATGTATTTACCATGCTGGATACGATGCTCCAAGATAACCGAAGTTTTAATTGGGATACCTTTTACAGCAATAGGGAAAGGAATGTGCCTTTCTTTGTGAATAAACCAGATGAAAACCTTGTACACTATCTTGAGCACCAAATGGTTCCTAAGGGTAATATACTAGATTTAGGTTGTGGTCCTGGAAGAAATGCTATTTATCTAGCAAAGAATGGGTTTACTGTCGATGCATTAGATTCTTCACAGGAAGCTATCGTTTGGGCACGAGAACAGGCTGCTGAGAACGAAGCAGCGGTGAATTTTTTGCAGGGAAATATGTTTCAACTGGAGTTGAAGAACAAGTTTTATGACGTTGTATATGATTCAGGATGTCTTCACCATATTGCCCCTCACAGACGAATCAGTTATTTAGAACTTTTAAATAAAGTATTAAAACCAAAGGGATTTTACGCCCTTACCTGTTTTGTCGAAGGAGGGGATTTAGGCGGATCCGAGTTATCAGACATAGAAGTTTATCGTGAAAGAAGCCTTCATGGCGGACTAGGTTTTACTGAAGAAAAACTAAAAAACATCTTTAAAAATTTTAAGATCATACAAATGAGAAGAATGATCCAAGTTCCTGACACCGAACCTGTATTTGGCGTAAGTGGACTATGGACTGCTTTGTTTCAAAAAAAGGAATGAACAATTTCTTTTATGAATAATAGAAAGCTAGTTTCTTACTTTTCAAAAATATAGAGTTCACCATTGTTGGGTGTCGAAAATGAAGGGCCGGTAAAGCCTCGTTTTAATAGTTCCTTACGCATATATACCATCAAAGCTGCATGACTGACAATCAGAACATTTTCACTGCCTTGTTCATGGATAGCGTCAAGTGTTGCCCCAATTCGTTTCTTGGCATCTGCAACAGCTGCTCGTGTTTCTCTATTAAAAATAGGCGCTAATCGAATTCGCACAGCCCAAAATATAAAAGGAAGTCCAAACTTTCCTTTATACTTTGGTGCTGGCAGTTCACGCAGCTTGTCCGTCTGAATGATGTCATTTCTAGTATAAATATATTCGGCGGTTTTTATGGCTCTAGGCATATCACTAACATAGCATTGAGACCAGATAATTTCACCAAGTTCTGTAGAACCATATTCAATATCCGCCAAATCATAGTCTAAAAACCATTGATTCAGATTGTCTGGTGTTATGTATATTCCCCTAGGTAAGGGCTTTGCTACTTTAAAATGTCTAACTAAGCCTATCTTCATTTTCTATCTCCTATCATTTAAACAATCTTTGCCTCTTCTTTTATCATACCGATTTTACGTTCTCATCGCCAAGATTAAGTGTGTTTTACAGGTGGGCAAACAGAATAGAGATGATATAAGGCATATCATCTCTGAATCTCACCAATATTCTAAAAAGTATTTCGATTAATAATCAGGAGCGGCGAGCTTTACGTGAACCAGCCCTGCCTGAGCGCCCCGGATTTTCTCCACCTAGCTTCTGTATTAGTCTTTGGCGGAACAGATTTAAGATGCTATTCGCACTAGATGAACTAGAGCCAGTTCGAGCGCTTCGCGATTGGCGGCTTTCATTGTTGTTTTGTTTGCCCTTGGACTGTTTGTTTCCAGACTTTCCGCTTCGAGACTGTTTATTGTTAGATCCTCTTGTTCTTGAATTATTTGTGTTCCCTGACCCATTCTGGGATGATGCAGGTTCTTGAAGCAGGAAGTCCCCTAGACCTGATGTAAGAGCCTCCCTTAGTGCCCTTTGAATATCGTTATTCGATGAGTTTGCCAAAAAAATAACCTCCATTTTTTTAAAATTGCCACATACTACTATACGCAGCCTGTCTTAATAATGAATAAGGCAAAAGCTGAGGTTCAAAAAATAATAATATATCGGTAGTTGTATTTGTAAAATTCCCTCATACGAATAAAGAAAAGCAGTAAGGGAGTTTTCAAATGGGTGACAAGGTAATTGAATATAAATTTGATATTCATCCGAAAAATCTTAAGAAACTTCATAAGGATATTTGGTGTGATGATCTAGTGCCGGCCGTATTAATGATAAACAAGCTGAAACTGGAGATTCTACTTTCATACCGGGGCTCTCATATACGTGATTTCAAAAAAAAATCGTACCATGTAGTCTTCCGCAGACCGAGTACCTACTGTCAAGCCAAGGAAGTTCATATTAATGCGGAGTACAATGACTCTTCTCTTCTACGAAATAAATTGTCATTGGATTTCTTTGCGGAACTGGGCATCCTGTCACCTCGCTCACGCTATATTTCACTTAAATTAAATGGAAAAAATCAAGGAATATATTTAGAACTTGAATCTGTAGATGAATTTTTTCTCGCCAATAGAGGACTGTCAAAAGGAGCTGTTTTCTATGCAGTAAATGATGATGCTAATTTCTCGCTCATTAGTGACTTGGATCAAGGGGTTAAGGACTCGCTCATACATGGTTACGAAACGAAGTGTGGAGTTACTCAGGATGAACACTATCTGCAGGAATTTATTATTCGGATAAATACGATTCCCCGGGCAGCATTTGAAAAGGAAATCAGCAAATATCTCAATGTTGAGAATTACCTTAAGTGGCTTACTGGAATCGTTCTTACGCAAAATTTTGATGGATTTGTTCATAATTATGCCTTGTATTTAAATGCAGAAACGCTTCAGTTCGAAATCATCCCCTGGGATTTTGATGCCACTTGGGGAAGGGACGTTGATGGAAGAATTATGCCGCCGGATTATGTACGCATTCAAGGATTTAACACCTTAACAGCTCGGATTTTGGATGTAGATACCTACCGGAAACAATATCAGACGTTTCTCTTTGAAGTGTTAAAAAGCCAGTTTACTCTTGAATATTTAATGCCTCGTATCGATGAGACCTTTCAAATGATTCGACCGTATGTCCTTAGTGACCCATATTTAATGAACAACATCTCCTCTTTTGATAAAGAACCAGAAGTCATATCACAATTTATCGTCAATCGAGCAAACTATCTTTACCAAAATTTAGACCAACTAGACTAGATTGAATTATGTATTTGATTTATATTGGATATGTTTGGTAGTTGATTGGAGGGGACAATGTTGGAGATATTTACTTTTGGTAAAAAGGATGGTCAAGTAATTAATCATTTTGATTCTACATGTATTATGACGAAAGTAATCAATACAAATGGTGAAGTACGCATGAACTGCATGCATTTGGCAGAGGGTGGAATCATTGGTTTTCATAAAGCGGTTGTACCGCAATTACTTCTTGTTGTGCAGGGGGAAGGATGTGTACGTGGTAACGGAGGGGAAACTGAGGTTTCAATTGGTGATGCGGTATTCTGGGAGAAAGGCGAAGGACATGAAACAATCAGTGAAAAGGGAATGATGGCCATTGTCATAGAAGCCGAACTATTAGAACCGGCTGTATTTATGAAAAAGAAATGAATTAGTAAAAAATAGCTATATTTAGAACATTTGTTCCTATATACTATAAATAGTCAGAATAATCTTTATCATTTAGGGGGATGCTATGGAATTCGTCATAAAACGAGATTTATTCATTAAAGCAGCAACGGGTATAAGTGGAATGACAACTAAGCAAACGCTCTCTCCGGTCTTGTCAGGAATGCTGCTCGTTGTTTCAAGCGGAAATCTGACTTTGGTAGGGAGTAATTCGGATATTATAATGAAACAAGTAATCCCTTTGTGTTCCAATGATCTATTATTGATTGAAGAGGGCTCTGTGTTGGTTCCTGCTAAACTCTTTCTAGACATAATAAAAAAATTACCTGAAACAATCAACGTAAAAGGACTTAGTCATTGCCAGATAGGGATAACATCTGGTGAAATCAAGCTTCGCATAAATGGACTAAATCCAGATGACTATCCAGAGCTGCCCAAGATGGAAGCTGCTCAAGCTATTACACTCAATAAAAGTGAAATCAGCGCCCTGTTTAAACAAACGGCTTTTGCAGCAGCTAAAAATGGAACAAAGCCGGTACTGTGCGGTATAAACATGAGTATCAGCGAGGGGAAGATTAGGTGTGCGGCAACGAATTCACATAGATTAGCCAGTAAACTGCTGCAAATAGCTAACCAAGATATAAGGTGCTCAATCATCCTTCCAAACAAAGGGATCAACGCATTAATAAGAATACTCGATCATGCTGAATCGGATATTTCTCTCTTTCTCACAGATAACTATATGATTTTTCAAATGGAAAATATCACTATGTATTTACGATTGGTAGAGGGAAACTATCCTGATATCAGTATGCTGATTCCTAAAGTACATCAGACAGAAATCAGCGTATCTACTAAAAGCTTCTTAGAAGGAATTGAGCGGGCAAGTTTTGTTGCTTCCAACAGGAATCACACTATCCAATTAATCATAAATTCCGAAACAGAACTGTTATTAGTATCAGCCTCTGCAGAGTTGGGAGAAATCTCTGAAAGACAATTGATGCACAGCATTAAGAATGAGCTTGATTTAAAGATCACCTTCGATGGAGTGTTTATGTCTGAAGCGTTAAAGACAATACAGACTACAGAAACAATTCTTCGATTTGGAGGAACAATGCGCTCCATTCTTGTTACACCTTCCGGAGATGATTCCTTACTGCATTTAATTTCTCCAGTACGGGCTTAAACGTTGGAGGAATATATTTCAATCTAGTTAATTTGAATCAGATAGAAAGGGAATGATTCTATGCTAACGTTATTCCAGTACAATTGGCAGGTTCGAGAGGAGTGGCTTCAGTGGTGCCGCGGCATATCTGCATCAGAGCTGGCTAAGGAACGGACTGGGGGCATGGGGAGTTTTCGATTAACGATTCTTCACATAATTGATGTTGAGTACAGCTGGATCCGGGCACTTATGGGAAAACCGGACGTTGAAATCGATTTAACTTCTTATAAAACGATTGATGAGATAGAGGATCTTTCGAACAAACTCCAGAAGGAAAATAAAGCATATCTTAGCGAATGGTTACAGGATAGAGAAAATCAGATGGTTTATGCATCATGGCTTAATCAATCCTTTACAAAAGGAGAAATCATACGTCATATTATCGTTCATGAGATTCATCATATTGGCCAGCTGTCCGTATGGGCAAGAGAAATAGGAATGAAACCGGTTTCTGCGAATTTTATTGATAGAGGTCTTGCCAATGAATAAAGTAAAAAATTCTAATTGAAAGTAAATTTTTTATGGTATAGTATTCTTGTATTTCAAATTATTAGGGGAGTGTGCAACATGTCATTTATAAGCAATAGGAAAAAATTTTTTCTAACTTCTTTAGCTATTGGTCTGACAACAGCACAATTTACGTTTCCAGCAAATACGGAAGCGAAGACAGTAAAATCGAAAGATCCCTTCACTATATCGGCACCTAGTGTTGATTATAAGAAAGGGATTAAAGCTTCAGTTACGGTTACGCCTGGAAAAGGGAATAAAGGGATGGAAACGGTTGTATTTCAACTCATCAATGGGACAACCCCCATTACCCAAACAGCAGTGGAAACGGATATTAAAAAAGCAGAGAAGTTTACCGTTTCATTTAACGCTTCAAATCCTGAATATTGGGTGAAAGTGTCCGTTGTCAGCAAGTATAATGGAAACTTTACTAACTTTGGAAGCAGTCTAGCCAAGCCGGTTAATAATGCTCCAGTGACACTTCGTATTATGGAAACAACGGATGTACATACTAATCTTTTAGGATATGATTACTATAAAGATGCTGTCTCGGATACTGTTGGTTTCGCAAAGACAGCTACCCTAATAAAAGAAGCTAGAAAAGAAGTGAAAAATAGTGTCTTGGTGGATAATGGCGATCTAATCCAAGGAACCCCGCTTGGTACATACAAAGCAACTGTTGAGCCATTGAAAAAAGGGGAAGTTCATCCTGTTTATAAGGCTATGAATCAGCTTGGTTATGATATGGCAACCTTTGGAAACCATGAATTTAATTATGGCCTTGATTATCTAAAGGAAGCCATTAATGATGCGAATTTTCCATATGTAAATGCGAATGTATATGTGAAGGATAAAGACAACAATCCTAACAATGATAAAAATATGTACACGCCATATAAAATAGTGAATAAAACGGTTTATGATGAAAGCGGAGCTCGTAAAACGGTTAAGGTCGGATATATTGGATTTGTTCCGCCGCAAATCATGGATTGGGATAAAGCAAAACTTGATGGTAAGGTTGTGACCAAGGCAATCGTTGAAACAGCAAACAAATACATTCCTGAAATGAAGAAAAAGGGTGCAGATGTAGTCATTGCTCTTACCCATTCAGGTTTTAATGGTGATAGCTCTGCAACCGAAGATGTCATTTATCAACTTAGTAAGGTCAAGCAAATTGATGCCATTACTTTCTCACATACACATAAGGTATTTCCAGCAGTAGATGAAAAGTCATTAGATGCCTTA
The DNA here is from genome assembly GCF_000305495.1 of Peribacillus psychrosaccharolyticus ATCC 23296. Classification (GTDB taxonomy): domain Bacteria; phylum Bacillota; class Bacilli; order Bacillales; family DSM-1321; genus Peribacillus; species Peribacillus psychrosaccharolyticus. The sequence continues at coordinate 20,317 of NZ_AJTN02000183.1, forward strand.
TTTAAAGACAGTGAAGGAAAGGTTCTTCCTGGCGTTGATAATGCAAAGGGAACCATTAATGGTGTACCAGCGGTCCAAGCAGGATACGGGGGCAGTAATCTTGGTTTAATTGATCTTAACTTGCAAGTTGTTAAGGGAAAATGGAAAGTCGTTAATTCACAATCGTCTACACGAGTAATTAATGACAAGGCAACTGGTTATAAAGCAGCTGAAGATCCTGCTATCGTAAAGGCAGTTACAGCTGATCATAAAGCAACAGTTGCCTATGTGAATACACCAATCGGTACAACGACTGCACCCATCCACAGCTATTTTGCTCTTGTTCAGGATGACCCTTCCGTTCAGGTCGTAACAAGTGCTCAAAAATGGTACGTGGAGAAATATATTAAAACGACCCGTCCTGAATATAGTAATTTACCGATTCTATCAGTCGGGGCACCATTTAAGGCAGGACGCAACGGAGTAGAAGAATTTACCGAAATTAAGAAAGGCGATCTTACCATTCGCAGTGCTGGAGATCTTTATTTATATGATAATACACTCAAAGCAATAAAGATTAAAGGAGAGTCAGTAAAGGAATGGCTGGAGATGTCAGCGGGTAAATTTAATAAAATTGACCCGAGTCAAACAGAAGAACAAACTCTGCTGAATGATAAGTTCGCTGTTTATAACTTCGATGTTATAGATGGAGTTTCTTATCAAATTGACGTGACTAAACCGGCTCGTTATGATGAAAAAGGTTTGAAGGTGTCTGACGCTAACCGGATTACGAATTTAACCTATGATGGAAAAGCATTAGATCTTAATCAAGATTTTATTGTGATTACGAATAATTACCGTGCCTCAGGGGGCGGAAACTTCCCTATTAAAAACAGTGAATACATCGTGGATTCGGCTGATGAAAATCGCCAAATTTTGATGGATTATATTACAGAAGTAAAAGAAATTAATCCAACGGCCGATAATAACTGGTCGATAGCGCCAATAAACAGCCAAGTAAATGTAAGTTTTACTTCGTCTCCAAATGGAGCAGCATATTTAACGGAAAATAGTAAAATCTCTTACACTAATAAGTTAAATGAAAAAGGATTTGGAATCTATAAATTCAATTTAACAGCTGAATAAGGTAATCCGAAAATTTCCCGGTCTTAAGACCGGGAAATTTTTTAGTTTTTTTGCCAAATAGAATAATTTAAGCCAAGTGCATAAGTAACCCAGCCAATATACGGAATCATTAGGGCACCGGCTGTTTTGTCTCGTTGATAGTATTCATAGGAAGTAATGGTAATCAGCGAGAGCATAATCGCCATTTCAATAAATGCTGTACCGCGTAGTCCCCATCTAAAAAACAGGAAGGACCAGAGGAAGTTTAACCCAAGCTGTACATTGTATAGGGGAGCAGATTCAGGGAGAAATTCTTGTTCTTCCTTTAAGGAGACTCGGTATCGAGCTAGTCCCATTGCGGTATACAGACCAGTCCATGCGACAGGAAATACCCATGAAGGAGGAGCGAATGAGGGTTTATCTAGCTTTCGGTACTTTTCTTTCGCCTTTCTTGTAGCCAACATTCCGACTAACGAACCTCCAACAATTGGAATCAAAATATTTTTGGCTAGTCTGCGAATATCTGTTTCGCCATTTACAGTTAGAATAGTCAAATCCAACACCACTTTCTTAATGTAATATTATATTTTTACCTTCTAAATGAAACGTAAACATTTTATCTGTCATTTTGTAACCTTCCTACCTTTTAAGGCGTCTTACATGTAACAAGGTAGGAGGGACGAACTATGCTGAAAAAGTCCATATTTTTATTAACAATCCTTATGAGCCTTTCTATACTCTTGCTGGGCTGTAGTAGTGACCCTGCAAAGGGGTCGAAGGATTCGGCTGAGAACAAAATTTCTAAAAGTGATACACTTTCCAACAATGAAGCAGACACTGGTTCGGAGACTGAAGATAAGTCCACCGAAGAGGGAGAAAACATCGAATCTGAACGGATGGTCATTCACCAGGCTGAATTATACTTAAAAATAAAAAGTCTAGAGAAAACAAGTAGATGGATAGAAAAAAAGGTAGAACAGTATGGAGGATATATTGTTGAATCTACACTATCTCATGAGGAAGAAATGGAAGAAGAAATGAGTGGATCGACTATCGTCCGAATCCCTGAAAAATATTTTCAAGAGTTTTTACATGATACAGAAGGTGAAGCAGCAAAGGTTTTGAGCAGAACGGTTACGGGACAGGATGTTACGGAACAATATGTTGACTTAGAATCGACACAGAAGTCAAAACGCGTCGTGGAAGCAAGATTACTTGAATTCATGAAACAAGCTAAAAAGACTGAAGATTTATTAAAAATCTCGGCCGATCTTGCTCAGGTTCAAGGAGAAATAGAAGTAGTAACGGGTAAAATGAAATACCTCGAGAATCAAACCGCATATGCTACGGTATCATTACAGCTCATTCAAAATGGCGTAATAGTTCCAGAAGTAAGCAATAAAAATTTAGATACATGGGATAAAACAAAAAAACAATTTGCTGAAAGTACAAACTATATCCTTGCAGCAGGATCGTGGCTAATCGTTTTTATTATTGGTAATCTACCCATACTTGTTATTCTAGGCGGAATTACATGGCTGGTTTTCTGGAATAGGAGAAAACGAAAAAATCAGTAGAGAAAAACCCGCTTCTCTGCTGAAGCGGGTTTTTCTTTACTGATTACGTTTGTGAAGGCCGGTCGCATAATAAACAATAGTCAAAAATCCAAGCCAGAGCGGACCTACAATTAAGGCAACCCGTGTGACAGGAGAAAAAGCTAGTACAACTGTTACGAACAGTAAGAATGCAAGTGCTAAGTAAGAGGTCAAGGGAAATAGCGGCATTTTGAATTGCAGCTTGTTCAATTCTTGTCTACTCATAACCTTACGCGATTTCAACTGTGTGATGAGAATCGTGCCCCATGTCCAAAGGGCTCCAAAAGTTGCAACACTAGTGACATAGCCAAACACTTTATCTGAAACGATATAATTTAAATAAACACCGAACAACAGAACGACTGCTGAGACAATGATCGCTGTACCTGGTACACCAGACTTAGTGGTACGCTGAAATTGTTTCGGTGACTCTCCTTGCTGGGCTAAATTGAACAACATTCTAGCAGTGCTGAAGATCCCGCTGTTGCATGACGATAGTGCAGCAGTTAAAACAACGAATTGAACAATGCCAGCAGCACCTGGAATCCCTATTTTTTCAAAGGTTAAAACAAATGGACTATTTTGTCCCGTTATAGCATCCCATGGATAAATCGATAGGATAACAGTTAGAGAGAGAACGTAAAAAATCATAATACGATAAAAGACGGTATTAATTGCTCGTTTTAAGTTTTTTTCAGGATTTTTTACTTCTCCTGCAGTCACTCCAAGCATTTCAATTCCCAAATAAGCAAACATAACCATTTGGAAAGACATAATAATACCTGAAACACCATTAGGTAAGAAACCACCATGTTCAAAGAGATTAGCAAATCCAATTGCGTCTCCACCATTACCAAGACCAAAGAAGATCATACCGAAGCCTACGATAATCATTAAGACGATGGTAATAATCTTAATTAAGGCGAACCAGTATTCTAATTCTCCATATGCTTTGACAGAAAGAAAATTAACGGTTGTCATAATAAGTAAGGCAGCAAGAGCCCAAGCCCATTGTGCTGTATCTGGAAACCAAAACTGCATATAGATACCTACAGCTGTAATCTCTGCCATACAGGTAACAATCCATAAAAACCAATAATTCCATCCTGTGATATAACCCGCAAATGGACCTATGTAATCTCGTGCATATCGACTGAAAGAACCTGCTACGGGATTTTTTATGGCCATTTCTCCTAATGCTCTCATGACCAAATAAATGATAAATCCGCCAAGGGCATAAGAAACGATAATTCCTGGTCCAGCAAGCTTAATTGCAGAAGCGGATCCGAGAAACAGGCCAACGCCTATGGCAGCACCGAGCGACATTAGTGTAATATGCCGTTCTTCAAGCCCCCTTTGTAGTTGAGGATCTTCTTTAGTATTCTGCATGTGTTCTTCACCTTTTCTTCCGTAGTATCATGGATGTAATAGAGTTATTAATACCTGGATTACATGTCTCCATTTTTTACAATATTCGAAATTAATATAAGTAATGATAGCCTGTAAAATATCGTTTGTAAAGCGAGCACCTTTAAGTAACTGTACTTCCATAATTATGATGGGTAATGAATGGAAGTAGGGTTATCAAAGGGACTAATCTATTTCTTGTATTCCCAGATTGCTTCAGCCCATTCGGGATGGTCTATGAAAGGATTCCGGTTATGTTGATAGCGGGAATGGATTCGTTCGTTCCGTTCTCTTTCAAATTCATCAACAGGATCGGCTTTGTTCCAAGCAAGAAGTACAGACAGTCTGCCCATAAAGGGTGCAGAACCATTCCGGACTTTGTTATTTAGTTCTAAATCTACTTCCCCGTTATCTCCTTCATAACGAACAGCCATATAAAACAGCATTCTTGCAACGTCCCCCTTTACGGAGTCCCTTGGCTCCCATGAATCATAATCGAAATAGTTATCTGGGGCTTCAGGATTCGGGGAACCACCCATATCAAAGTCAAGATTGCCTCGGGACTTATTAATCGAAACATCGGTTGGACGCAGGTGGTGAAGATCGGTTCCTGGTCCATTAGACGTTCCAAAATTCCCATGAGACTTGGCCCAAATATGTTCTCTGTTCCAATTAGTGTCTTCGGCACCATTCGCCCTTTTCTCAACTGATTTACCTGAATAAAATAGGATAACATGGTCTTGATTATGCGGGTCTTGATCCGTAAACTTGAGTGCCTGCCAAACTTCTGAGTAGGTCAGCATGTTATGGTCATCAATGATGTTATGAAGTGAGCTTTTTAAGTCCTTACCGGTTTTTCCAAAAGCGTCCTTATAATAGGGGGTAAGTACTGGGTCATTTTCTTGAATAGGAGGAGAAGTTATTCGTTTCTTCATAGCAGCTGCATTCGTCAAACCAGTGTGGGAAAAATAAGCAGTGAGCGTTCCCGTAACCATAATACGAGAACCTTTTAAGTTTGGATTCGATTTCAGCCCAAATTCGGCTCTGCTGTCAGGCGGAACCTGAACGTAAATCATATTAGCTGGATTGGTTTCATTATCAGTGTCAGCCAGTGCTAATGCATAATTATTAGGATAATGATTCGTTACGACAGCAGACTCTGATACCGGTTGACCAACAATATACCCTGTAATGGTTTGTGTAGTTTAATTTTGAGTTGTATTGGCACGTGACACGGAATAAGGTTCGTTCAGATTCGTGCTTTCTATTGGTGTTTCTTCGTCAGCTGAAAACCCGTAATAAGATGTAATACCACCTATTACGACGGCTAATGCTATAAGAATACCCTTGAAGTATGACAAGTTAACCCTTCCTTTTTCTGAAAACAGATAAGTAAATGTGTGTTACTCTTTTTTTGTAAGCAGGCCTTGCGTAAATCCTAACAAGATTGAACCAATAAGTGCACCCCAAAATGAGGATATGACAAACCCATCAATAAAGGAAGCCGTTATATAGAAGGTAAGTGCGTTAATCACAAAGGAAAACAATCCAAATGTTAAAATCGTGATGGGCAAAGAAATAAGATGGAGCAAGGGTTTTACGAGTAAATTCACAATGCTAAGTATGAAAACAGCAAGTAAAGCAGTTCCATATGAGGCAATAGATATCGAGTCAAGCAGCCAATCAATGATGAGAAGAATGAAACCGCTTATTAAAAAGCGAAAAATAATGTTCATGATCTTTCCTCCAATCTACTCTATTGTTATTTCTAAAGTATCACAACTGAATTTATTTCGAAACCATTCTCCTATAGGCATTCCCTTTATATAGAAAAAGAGAATGATATAATGGTTCTAGGATGACAAGGGGGTTTAGATCATGCTTGTGCCACCGATAACAGATGAGCGAACGTTCTCTAAGGTAATGGGCGAACTATTAGATGTTGCCAACCTCGTAATAGGTGAGAAGCCTTTTCTAATCAGTTATATTAATGAACGTACGTTTCAATCACTGAAGGTAATGAATCATGATGTATTCACAGAAGGAATGATGGTACCTATTGAAAAAACGTATTGCCATCAGGTTTATAAAAATAAGAAACCAACCGTAGTATCTGATATAGAGAATGCTGTCCAAGACGACAGAAGGGAAAAGGTGAAAAGGCTTAATCTATGTTCATATGCAGGAGTGCCTATCCTTTTAGGTGATGGCACTGTATTTGGGACATTCTGTGTGTTTGATGAACAACCTAATATGTTTGACGATAAAACGATTAGTATCTTAGAGAAACTTGCTTCTTTTCTAGCATATGCGATTGATTTGCAAATCATAAATGCGAAAGATCCCATGACAGGCTTATACAATAGAAGATTCTGGGATAAAGTATACGATGATCTTCCTAAGCAGGATGGGGATCATTCGATTGCCATCATGGATTTAGATTCCTTAAAACAGATTAATGATCAATTAGGTCATGAGACAGGTGATCAGTTAATTAGAACCTTCAGTAGTATTATTCATGAAACAATCCCTTGGGATGCGTATGGTTTTCGAATAGGTGGAGATGAATTCAGTATTGTTTTTTATAATAAAAATACGGATCAATCAAAACCGTTTATCGATGAAATTATGAAAAAATGTCATCATGCAGACATTAAGCTTTCAGCAGGCATGACAGATACCAAAAAAACTCCTTATGAAAAATTAGTTACTAGGGCAGATCAATTATTATATGAGTCAAAAAGCAAAGGAAAGAACCAACTAAGTGAAGGGTAAATCCCCCATCAATAGGCTGATGAGGGAAGGTTGTTGTTAATAGAACGCGTTTATACAGACACGTAATCTAATTCAATTCGAAAGGCTTTAATTTCTTCACTCTCAATAAAGTCTGCTAACACAATCTTTTCGATGGGGGTAGGTTCAGGAAGCGTCTTTTCTTCGTCAGCGGCCATATCCAAAGAAATAGCTAGAAAATCCTCAGCTGCTTCTTTGGCATCATCCCGATTGTCTCCCATCGTGATTGCTGGTAGTCCAGCTGCTTGTAAATCGGGAAAAAAGACATGAACTGTATAGTCTTCTTCTTTATTTGGTCTTGCTTCATAATAGTAAACTGCTGCGTATGTAGTCATTGTTTTTCCTCCTGAATGGTTAACATCTTTCTATATTGTAGCAAAAGTTTCCCTAAATAACATAGATGGACCCCATCATTTAAGGTTTGTGTGAACTTAGTGAACCGCGGGGTGCTTGCACTTAATCCATCAACTATGATAACATTTACCTTTACCCATACAGAGGAAGTGAACTAAAATGATAAAAATTGACATCCCAGCATCAGATATAACGATTACTCAGCGAACACAAGTCATTGAAGGTGACGAAGCAGTCATTCCATCAATTTTTGGTTTCATTGATTTCCATTTAATTCCAAGGGATAAGGGCGGCATTATCATGTTTTATAATGATGAAGATGAGCTTCTTTTCGTTGGTAAAGCAAGAAAACTAAGACAACGCGTTAAGAAACACTTTGAGGATAATGTATCACCAATCAAACTTCACCGAAAAGACGTGACTAAGATTGAAATCCTTGTGGTTGAAGATCCGATGGAACGTGAAATTTACGAAACCTATATTATCAATATGCGTAGAGCAAAGTACAATGTTGATAAAGTGTTTTATAATCTTAATAAAGAGTAATCTCACATCGAAGAAAGAGCTGACTGCATCTGCATTCAGCTTATTTTTTTGTGAAAATCAAGTATGTTATCTTAGCTGCTATCGAATACTATATTTGATATTCTTTTTGAATATCGTTCCAGCGTATCCGATTCTAACAATGAGGTGATATGGAATGAGCTACCGTGAACAGTTAGATCCACATTCGCAGCAGTTTCACCATAATTGGACAAGACCTAAGCGTTCTAAATCTCAAGTGAATGGGCACACCCAAGAATCACAGCAAACCATGATCCTTAGAAGTAATGCTAAGGCTCATAGATGGTAAAGGATGCTGCTGGAAGGAAAGAGGAGGCTCCCTAGGAGTCTTCTCGGCTGTCGAGTAACTCCTCGACAGCCTTTCTGATTTTTACAGATGCCATTGATTAAACGACTCTTTGGTTTGAAATAAGCGTGGAATGCAAGCACCGCTCCCATTGATAACGAACTAGGGGAGAACTTATCTGGGTATAGGGTAATTTTCAGTAAGATATTTTTAGAAAATAGTACAAAAGTTTTCCAAATTGTAAGCTTATCTATTGAAAATTCTTTTTAAGAGGTATAGACTTATTGCTTGTAGCAAGGGACATTAGCTTAGTTGGTAGAGCAGTTGACTCTTAATCATCAGGTCGCAGGTTCGACTCCTGCATGTCCCATCATATGAATGTAGACGAGATTCCAATTAGGGATCTCGTTTCTTTTAGTAGTGGCAGGTATGACTTGACTCTTGCAATATTTGCTTGTGTTGGTATGATGATGAGGTACACTTTAAAGAAGTTCAAAGATTCCTTCACGTTCGTATGATTTATTAAAAAGTGGGTACCGTGTGTTTGGCAGTTATTTTTTTATTAATCTGCTTTTAAGTCGTATGAAATTGTTTGAATAATGGAAAGATAAGGTATTATATTAACTAAAAAGAGGAGAATGAGATATGGAAAGAATTGAAATAGGCGATATCTTTACATTAATTGATGAAAATGATGTAGAACAAGAAATTGAGGCACTTGGAAAGTTAGATGTTGAAGGCGTTGAGTACATCGCTGCAGGAATCGTTGATGATATTGAACGTGAAACTGAGGAAGACATTGATATTTTCTTTTTCAAAGTAGAAGAAGATGGTCAGTTAACAGATATTGAAACAGATGAGGAATTTGAAAAAGTTTCTGCTGCATTCGAAAAGAGTGTTATGGGCTAATCCCTTTTTATCAGGGGGAAAGAAGATAGAGAAATACGAAAGAATAGCACTTTCTGCCCTTTCTATCTATAATAGAGTTTACTGATTAAAAAGGAGATGTTTTTTAATGGCGAAAAAAGGATACATACAAATGGAGAATGGTGAGAAGATTGAGTTTGATCTATTCCCGAATGAAGCACCAAACACGGTAGCTAACTTTGAAAATTTAGCTAACACAGGCTTCTATAACGGTGTTGTCTTTCACCGGATTATCCCTGGCTTTGTAAGCCAAGGTGGAGACCCAACAGGTACAGGTGCAGGTGGAAGCGGTACTACAATTAAATGTGAAACAGCAGGAAATCCGCATAAACATCTTGCGGGAAGCCTTTCTATGGCTCATGCGGGTAAAGATACAGGCTCAAGTCAATTCTTTATCGTTCACGAACCGCAGCCGCATCTTAATGGTGTTCATACTGTCTTCGGTCAGGTTACTTCTGGTCTTGAAACAGCTAAAAACATGAAACAAGGCGACAAAATGGAAAAAGTCGTTGTTTTTGACGCTGAATAATGAAACGTGAGAGAGCAGAGATGCTCTCTCTTTTTTATTATTCAAACAAAAATGGAACCCTTGAAGGGCTCCACTGCATACTATTCTTTGTCTTTATTAAACCAAAGCGGTTCATTGTCATCCACTTCGCCGTTATAGTTAATCGTTATCTCTTCACCAGCTTTAATATCTGTGTATGCTCTGAAATCAAAAGTATGATTATCAAAATTAATGTCATACGTGGCATTAGGTGTGTATGAGTGATTAAACAGCATACCATATCCTAAAAGGATCGCTGTATGGTTTATACCATATTCGAATGCATAATCTGCAAGCAGTGTTTTTTCGATGTGTTCATGTTCAGCATTTGGATAAGCAATAACGGGTGCCTCGTGCAGGATTTCACCTTTTTTTATATCACGTTGTGCAAAAACCCCTCTATTAAATTCTCCGTCGCTAAGTGTAGAAGTTTTAATTTCAATCATAATAGTCACCTACGCATTCTTTTACTTTATTGATCGTTCCCTTTAATTGTCGCAGTTGACAACAATGAAAGCAACTTTTTTCAGTATTCGTTCAAAAAACGCTCTTTAAAATAACAATATATGTAAGTTATTGCATAGGCAGAAGTATAGACACTAGCGTTATAAACCGTAATTTACCAGAATTCCTTTGACTGTATAAACAAAATGAAGGCGTTTACAAGTAAATAAAGGGTTTCTCTGAAAAATAGAGTATTAATAAAGGAAGCGGGGCTTTTACCCTAAAAAGCCTATATGCAGTTAAGAAGGAAAAGGATGGTGTGCAGCAGTTGATCTTATTATCAAATTTAAAAGTACTTGATTTTTCAACCCTTTTACCCGGTCCCTTTGCAACTTTAATGCTGGCTGATTTAGGAGCAGATGTTCTGAGAGTGGAAAGACCAACAGACGGGGGAACCCAATCTATGGATCAATACCTTAACCGCTCAAAGAGATCAATCACTCTTGACTTGAAACAAGAGGCGTCGATAGAGGCAGTTAAAAATATTGTGAAAGAATATGATATTGTGCTTGAACAATTCCGTCCAGGTGTAATGGAACGTTTAGGCTTGGGGTACGAAGAATTAAAAAAAGTGAATCCTCAGCTGATTTACTGCTCACTGACGGGATTTGGCCAGACAGGTCCATACAAATATCGTCCAGGACATGATATTAATTATTTATCTATTGCAGGTTTATCAAGTTATTCTGGGACAAAAGAAGATGGACCTGCCAAAAATGGAACACAAATTGCCGATCTTGCTGGTGGTTCACTGCACGCGGTCATTGGGATTTTATCTGCAGTCATTTACCGAGAACGTACTGGAGAAGGACAATCGATTGATATTAGTATGACCGATTGTAGTTTCTCATTAAATGCACTTTCAGCCCCTCTGAATTTACAAAAAGGTTTGGAGCTTAAACCAGAAGAATTGCTATTAAACGGCGGGTCCTTTTATGATTATTATCAAACAAAAGATGGGCGTTATTTCTCTGTCGGAAGTCTAGAACCTCCATTCCGTAAGGCTTTATGTAAGGCCATCGGCAGGGAAGATTTAGCCGGGATTAGTATGCAAAATGATGATGAAAGCAGTCGAGCATTTAAACAAGCGGTAAAGGAGGCATTTTTGGATAAAACCTTTGCGGAATGGCAAGAAATATTTGCTGAATATGAGGCCTGTGTAGAGCCAGTGCTGACATTTACTGAAGCAGTTGAACATCCACAACTTAAGGAACGCGGTATGATTGTGGATGTTCCCGATGGAAACGGAAACACCCAAAGGCAGATTGCTTGTCCAATTAAAACCTCTGTTTTTAAACCGGAATACAAACATGTTGGTCCCAAAGCAGGAACTAGTAATCAAGAAATATTTACTAACTAATGTAAAAAAGGAGAAAAAACACCTAGGTATTTTTTTCTCCTTATTTTTCTTTTTATTGTTCTTTGAAATTTGGAGCCAAGATTTCCTTTAATACATTCGCACTATGTTTAAATTGTTGGCGTTCTTGTTCATTTAGCGTTAATTCAACAATTTCTCTTATTCCATTACGATTGACTACAGCTGGAACCCCCATATATACATCTTCTGTTCCATATTCTCCATCGAGATAAGTACTAACGGTGAGAACACTGTTTTCATTATTTAAAATGGCCTTTGTAATTCGGGCCAGACCCATGGCAATCCCATAAAAGGTTGCGCCTTTTTTCTCAATAATTTGATAGGCTGCATCGCGCACATTTATAAATAGCTCATCCAAATCTTTCATCGTATACTCTGGATTTCTCTTAATCAATTCGGTAATTGAAATACCCCCGATATCGGCATGGCTCCAAACGGGTAGTTCTGTGTCACCATGTTCCCCAATAATATAAGCATGAACGTTAGCAGGAGCAATATCGAAATATTCTCCGAGCAAGAAACGGAAACGGCCCGTATCTAGGATCGTACCACTGCCGATTATACGTTCTTTTGGCAGACCGCTGAACTTCCAAGTAGCATATGTTAAGATGTCGACTGGATTTGTAGCTATTAAGAAAATCCCGTCAAAACCACTCGCCATAATTTCTTCCACAATTCCTTTGAAAATTCTTAGATTTTTTTCAACAAGGTCTAAACGCGTTTCCCCTGGTTTTTGGTTAGCTCCTGCACAAATACAGACAATATCTGCATCTTTACAATCTGAATAGGTGCCATACCAAGTTTTTGTTGGATTTGGGGCAAATACTTTTCCATGATTTAAATCCATGGCATCACCCATTGCTTTATTTTCATTTAAATCAATAATGACTAATTCTTCAGTAATAGATTGATTTAAGAGGGCGAATGCATAACTACTACCGACAGATCCAGCACCTATAAGAGCAACGCGATTAACATTTCTTTGTTTCATACGAAAATTCCTCCATTCAGTTATTCGTGATATATGTGAATTATTTCACAATCTTTAATATGTCTTTATTTTGCACCTTATGACACAAAAAAGCAATATAAAGAAAAGAAAGAAAATCCAATTTTTGTCTACAATTTGTCTAAGTTGTGAAGAACAAAATCACCTAACTCTTAAGCACCTTTAAAAAAACATGTAAATCTCTGTTATTATTATCAAAAAATTCAATATTATCCCTTATACTAGGGTGTAATACCTGCTTGGATAAGGGTTTTTAAGGCATTTACGCTTGGCTGGATAAAATATAAAAACAATGAATAATAATCAACAAATTCTTGAACAGTTTATGAACAAGGTTTTTGATAGATGAAAAAATAAGTTTCTTAAATGAGTGTCACTTGCCTAAACTGTGCATAGACTGCTATTACCCATGTAAGTACTCCTTCAAAAAAAGGAGATGTACCAATATGTCAGGTGGCCATGAAGGTGTTGGATTTGGTGGAGGTTTTGCTTTTATCGTCGTTTTGTTTATCCTGCTCATTATTGTAGGAGCTAGCTTTGTAGGCGGCGGAGGTTATGGCGGTGGCGGAGGCTATGGCGGCGGTTACGGCGGCGGCTACGGTGGATGCTGCTAATTAATTTTAAAAAGGTCGATCTTTCATTAGATCGGCTTTTTCTTATATACATTAATTCGTTAGAACTGATAATAATTACTAGTTATAGCAGGACGATTAGGGGTATCAGAGTATCATCCTTCATTTAAGGACACTTTATAGCACTAGTAAGGAGGGTGATATCCATGTTTGGACTAGCGGATATTGTGAAATTCTTGTTGTCCTTTTTTCTAATTATGCCTTTCATTACGCTTATTCACTTAAGCGGTCATATTTTCTTTGTTTCAATTTTCGGAGGTACAGAAAAGAAAATCTATATTGGATGTGGAAAGAAACTTTTCTCGTTTTTGACTATTGAAGTTAGAAAGTATTACTTTTGGAATGGATCGTGTGAATTTAAAAATTTAAAGCATGATAATCGCTTCACAAACATGATGATTTATATAGGTGGATCTTTATTTAATCTAATTAGCATGCTGCTTGTATATAGCTTGATTTATCAGGATATTATCGAGGGCTCCGTAGTATGGTATCAGTTTATTTATTTCTCATTTTATGTTATGTTCTTCTCTCTTTTCCCAATGTACTTTGCAGATGGATCACCAAGTGATGGAAAGGCTGCAGGTCTGGCTTTGAAGAATCAACTTGAGGAAAAAGTAACCGATGATTTGTTTGTGAAGAAACAAGACGACCTGGACTAACAAATGTCTATTCAAAAGAACGTGCACTGGGCACGTTCTTTTTTGTTGCTTATATTTTAATAGCTTTCCTTCATTAAGTCATCATGGATTAAGGTATACAAGTCTTCAGCTGGTTTATAATACCACTCGTAAAATGCAGTTCGATTACTAGGACCATAGGCTTCGGCGAATGGTTCTTTTTTGTTTAGGAGTTCTTTAAGGACAGCAAAATTTCGAATGGTTTCATTTGTTATCGCCGCATTGCGCCAATCATCTTCAACTAATGCTTGGTAATACTCAAGTTTTTGCGCATAATCGAAAGCTTGTTTATAGGTATTAATCCTCCTGAAATGATTATTTACTTCAATTAGTTTCTTCGTTAACTCTGCTCTTACTTTCCTGTTTTTCACTTTCTTTACTATCGAAGCTGCATGTGTGTATTCTTTATAGGCTTTTTCTTGGGTCGGCGAATTTGGTTCTGGGAAATAATAATACATTCCTTCCTTCTTCACGTTATATAAGTTTCTAAGTTTTGGAACATAACTCTCTGCTGATTCAACAGCTTTTCTTCCATTCACTTCATCGCTTGGAGGTGATTGAGACAGTTTTTTAGTTGGAGCCTGAATGCGGCCGTAGCCAAACGTGCTGTCTTTCCCTTTAGTACCCAAGTCAATTGAAGAGGCAGTTAATTTTGCTGCAAGCTTTTTACCGGATAATCCGGTAGCTTGTTTATAAAGCGCGAGTGTACCTGTAACAAATGGGGCAGCCATAGATGTCCCGCTATATGTACCAAATCCACCGGGTAACGTGCTATAGATTTTATAGCCTGGAGCAGTGACCGTTATTCCACTTCCTCTATTTGAGAAAGTGGCTAAGGAAGTGCTGGTTTTTAATGCTCCGGTACCTATTACGCTTGGGTAACGGGCAGGGTAACTTACATTAATCTTCCCTTCATTGCCTGCGGCGGCGACAACAACAATCCCAGCAGCAGCTGCTCTGTCTACAGCTTCCTTAAGATAGAAAATATCCTCATTAATTCCCATGCTTAAGTTAATAATGTCCATCTTATTATCGATGCACCAATTTATGGCGTCGATGACATCTGAAACATAACCAGTGCCATCCTTGTTTAATGCTTTTAACGCATAGAGTTCTGATTTAGGTGCTACCCCAATCATGCCGAACTTGTTGTCCAATGCACCAATTATTCCAGCAACATGTGTGCCATGACCATTATTATCACGATAACTAGTTATACCTTCAATAAATGATTTACCACCAGCAATTCTTAAATCCTTATGAGTCGTATCCACACCTGTATCAATGATGCCAATCTTTACACCCTTACCGTTATAATTTAGATTCCAAGCTTTTTTTGCCTTAATGGTCGTGACTCCCCACCCAACCTGTTGTCCAGCAATCTGAATGATCTTATCCTCATAAACTTGGCCCCCGCTTTTTTTAGCAAGCTTTAAGGCACTTTCCTTACTCTCAATCGTTTGCTGAACAGTTCCAGTTATCACCACATACCGTTTACCAGCAGCAGTAACAGCCTCTGCACCCGCCAAGACAAAAACAAAAACAATAACCATAGCTAATAGCTGTTTCATATTTTTCCTCCATGGCTGATACAGCCTTTTAATAATAAACGGGTTTTAAGTGTAAAAAAGAGCGAACAGGAGATGAGAACATGGTGAGTGAAGGGGAGTAAGGAGAAAATTAAAACCAATATTTGGTATTTATATCAAGAATATTGTACCAAAATTCAACTGATTTTAGGGAAGTTTTTTTTATAACAAAGTAAATAAATCAGGCATAAAAAAATTTCACTTTAACGCGTAAAAAAATAGAATGCGAGAAAAGCTTTCATTGTAAATTATCGGATATTTTAATAGTTTTACCGGATAGTTAAAAATGAGTAAGATAGGTAAAATAAAATTGTAAGCGCTTAATAAAAGGAGGGAATGCATGTGAAGAAAGTTGGGATGATGGTTTTAGGTGTGTTTTTGCTCTTTGGGTTAGCTGCCTGTAGTAGTGATGAGAAAACTTCAGGAAGCAGTGAGATTGAATTGACAGTCTGGAATGATTGGACGGAAGAGCGGCCGGAAAATACAGTTTATAGAGACATTATTGCTAACTTCAATAAAGAAAATAAAGATATTGAGGTTAAAATTGAAAGTATTCCGCATGATCAATATGAAACAAAGTTGAGGACACAGGCTGCTGGCAAACAACTGCCGGATATGTTCAGGGTTTGGCCAGGCACAAGAATTACTCCTTTAGTAGAAGGAGATGCATTATTGTCACTAAATCCAATTATGGATAAATGGAAAGATAAAATCCCTGAAGGAATCTTAAAGGATTATGCAGTGGATGGAGAACAATATGCAATTCCCGCTAACATAAGTGAAACTAGTTTGATTTTTTACAATAAAGAGCTTTTAGCTGAAGCGGGATACGACACCTTCCCGACAACATATGAAGACTGGAAAAAGTTGATTGCAAGTTTAACAGATAAGGATATTACACCGATTGCTCTCGGGAATAAAGCCATCTGGCCCTTGCAATCTGTTTATATTTCGATGATTGCTGACCGAATTACCGGCAGTGAGTATTTAGCTGATACCCTCAATGGTAAACAATCTTTTACGGATGAGCGATTTGTGAAAGCGCTGACTGTTATTGATGAGTTAACCAAGCTGAATGCATTTAATGAAGATTTAAATACAATTGATGAAGCGCAAGCAAGAACGATGTTCATAAGCGGGAATACAGCTATGCATGTTGCCGGGTCTTGGGCGATTGGTCCGATTCTAAATGATGTGGAAGATGCAGATAATATTGGGTTGGCACCTTTTCCTGACTTTGGAGGAGAAGGAGAACTTGGAAAAATGACTGGAGCAGCTGGAGGCGGAATCGCATTAAATAGCAGCTTGAGTAAGGAAAAACAAGAGGCGGCCTTTACTTTTCTCGAGTATTTCTACAATGATGAATTATATCAAAAATTGATGAAAGCCAATATTATTGTCCCCGTTCAAGTAGAAATGGATGATAGTGTGCCGGGAATATTAAAATCGGCCAACGAATTTGCTCAGGGTGGGGGAATTGCTCCTGTATATGATGCATCATTAACTCCAGAGTTAACAGATGTCATTAATAACGGACTCCAATCCATTACTCTCGGTGAAAAAACACCCAAAGAACTGGCAGAAGAAATGCAGAAGGCGTACGAAAAAAATAAATAAAAGAACTACACAGGTTGCCGGTAAAATCGGCAGCCTGTATGTATAGGAGGGGAATTATGCACCTTGCCAAAAAATCAAAGTTTGCCATAATCATTGGACTTCTTCCTGCTCTATTGTTATATACAATATTTGCAATTGTACCAATCCTACAATCCTTTTATTATTCATTGATGGAATGGAATGGATTTTCAGAGATGAAGTTTGTTGGACTCAGTAATTTCAAAATGCTGTTTCAAGATCCGTTATTTTGGAAGTCAGCAAAAAACAATTTGTTTGTGGTCATTGCATCTGTGCTTGGTCAAATACCCATTGCGTTAGTCATTGCCCTGCTGCTTAACAGGAAATTAAAGGGCGCCAAGTTTTTTCGAACGATTGGTTTTCTTCCAGTTGTTCTTTCAACAGTCGTCATCTCATTAACCTGGAGCCTGATTTATAATACGAAAAATGGGTTGATCAATGAATTACTTAGAACGGTTGGACTTGAGAGTCTCACACAAAACTGGCTTGGTGATACGAGCTGGTCAATGATTGCTGTTTGTATTACAGTGATTTGGCAATTTGTTGGTCTCTATTTAATTATCTTTTTAGCGGCTTTGCAAAACATTCCAGAAGAAGTACTTGAGGCGGCGAAAATCGACGGAGCCTCGGAATGGGTGACAACATGGAAAATTACGATACCTATGAT
This sequence comes from Peribacillus psychrosaccharolyticus ATCC 23296, assembly GCF_000305495.1. Lineage (GTDB taxonomy): Bacteria > Bacillota > Bacilli > Bacillales > DSM-1321 > Peribacillus > Peribacillus psychrosaccharolyticus. The sequence continues at coordinate 37,988 of NZ_AJTN02000183.1, forward strand.
CTGGGATACGATTATTGTTGCAGTGATACTTTGTATATCAGGCAGTCTAAGGACATTTGATTTAATTTATGTAATGACTCATGGAGGCCCTGCCCATTCGACTGAGGTCATGGCTTTGTATATGTTCAATGAAACCTTTAACAAACTACAATATGGGTACGGAAGTGCAGTATCCGTTGTTATTTTCTTTTTTAGTCTGCTGTTAATTTTTATTGTAACGAAGTCTATGGGTAAAAAAATGATATAAAGAGAGGAGCTTAACATGGAAATAATATTAAAGCCTGATCCAAAACCTAGTAGGCAATCAAACAAAACGATTCGAAAAAAATGGGTGAAGAAATCAACCATTTATGCTGCACTCAGTATTTTTGCCATCATAAATGTTTACCCCATCCTTTGGATGGTAATTAACTCCTTCAAATCAGAAAAAGAATTTACCGTTAATCAATTTGGTTTTCCTAAAGATTTTGTGATTGATAATTATATAAGTGCATGGAATACTGCTAATCTAGGTATTCTTTTTAAAAATAGTATTTTTATTTGTATTGTTGCAACTCTCATTACCGTGTTCATTGGGGCATTGGCTTCCTATTTTCTCTCTCGATTTACGTTTAAAATGAATAAAGGTATTTATTCATTTTTCATATTTGGAATGTTGATTCCCATTCATTCAACCCTTGTTCCTATGTTTATTTTGCTTAGAGATCTCGGATTATTAAACAGTCCAATCACCTTACTGTTTCCGTATATAGCCTTTCATTTGCCGTTGACAATATTTATCCTGACTAGTTTTATGAAGCAGTTTCCAAAGGATATTGAGGAGTCAGCTGTTATGGACGGTGCGGGAATCTTTAGGATTTTTTGGTCCATTATCTTGCCTATGTCTCGTCCAGCCGTTGCAACAGTTGTAATATTAAACTTTATCTATAATTGGAATGAATTCTCATTTGCACTCGTCTTAATTAATGATCCAGCTCTTCAGACGCTCCCGCTGGGGCTTGCAAGTTTTGCTGGACAATTTACCGTTAATTACGGGGCTCAGATGGCTGGTTTGACAATGTCTCTGCTGCCAATTTTAATTTTTTATCTATTGTTAGAAAAGGAAATTGTGAAAGGAATGACAGCAGGGGCTGTAAAAGGATAAAATAAGATAAAGATAGAGAAAGAGAAAGAGATAAGGGTTGATGGCTTGTTTAAAAACTGGGGATTAAAAAAACAATTTGCCACCGTTTTTATTGTTTTAATTACACTGCCTACCTTGTTATTTGGCTGCATAATCTATTTTCAAACGACAAATACCTTTAAACAGCAAGTAGAAGATAATACTATGGACAGAATTGAAGTCAATGAGCAGACTTTGCAATCAATTATTTATAGTATTGAAAATATATCTTCATTCATGATTTACGATGATAATTTCCGGTCGTTCTTCACTATGTCAGCAGAAGAACGAAAACATGCGGATTATTCACAAATTGTTAAAGGAATTAAGGGCTATTTTACCTTTCAATTAATGAGTTTTGATTATATTGATTCGATTACTCTGAAAGCGAAAGATGGTGATACACTGGAATTTGGCAACACAATCCTGGGAACCGAGAAATGGTTAGAGGAAGAGGCAGCAGCTAAAAAAGGAGCTATACATTGGAGTAACTCCTATTCAGTTTCGACCAGCTGGTCGAGGGTGAAGAACGTAAGCAGTCTTAAACGAGTTATTAACGATATCAATCAAATTAATGAGCCAATTGGGATGGTGACCATTCGACTTGACTCAACTAAACTGTTTAAAATGATTGAAAAAAAGTTTAATGCACAGCCAGGTACTTATTTTGTTATATCTAACACAGGGGATGTCATTTTACATGAAAATCCATCTCTTGTTGGTAAACCGTATCCTAACCGAGAAATTGTCCAGTTTTCCAATGAGACAAGGAAAAGAGTTATTCATTATAATGAAGACGGTGTAACCTACTTAGGCGTTAAAAAGAAGATTGAGGGGACAGATTGGTATGCAGCGGTAGTGGTGAATCAGTCTAAGGTAGCAGACGGATTATACAGTATTCGCAGCCTTTTCCTACTCAGCTTTATTGTGTTAATTATGCTTGGAATTATCGCTTTTATTGGGTTTTATTTTTCGAATATTAAGAGAATAACAGAGCTTACTCAGCAGACCAGACTGTTAGAAAGCCAAAATTTTAATGCTAGAGTACAAGTTAGTTCTCAGGATGAAATCGGAATATTAGGAATGCGCTTTAATCATTTAGCCATTTCAATCCAACAATATATTAATCGTGAATACAAGTTAAAGATTAAACAAAAGGAATCGGAATTAAAAGCCTTACAAAGTCAGATTGATCCGCATTTTCTCTATAATACCCTTGATATGATACGCTGGACTGCTCGTCTTGAGAATGCGATGGAGACGGGACAGCTTATTGAACGGTTATCTAAAAATTTTCGAATGAATTTAAGTATGGGCAAAATGTGGGTTCAAATTGAAGAGGAATTAATGTTTGTGCAGAATTATCTTGAGCTTCAGAAAAGCAGGATGGGACGGAGACTGCATTACTCTATTTATTATGATGATAATGTTAAAGGCTTTTATATAATCAAGCAGCTTTTACAGCCATTGGTAGAAAATAGTATCCAGCATGGATTTAAAAATCTTCGTGGACAAGGAAAGATTCAAATACGCTGCTACCAAAACGATGATGAAATCTGGGTAGATGTCATTGATAATGGTGATGGTTTTCCAAGGAACCTAACCGAAAATGAAACAGGATTTGCACTAAAGAATTTAACTGAACGGCTTAACCTTCTATTTGGCCGAGGATTTGGGATGGAAAGGCTGGACAGCGAAATAGGAACATGGATACGACTTAAGATACCAAAGGTTATCGTAGATCATGAAAAGAATCTGGGTGATGTGAATGACCTATAATTTACTTATTGTCGATGATGAACCGATTATTTGCCGAGGGCTTACGTTAACCATACCGTGGAAGGATTATGGGATTAAAATAGCAGGTTCAGCTTACGATGGATCAGAAGCAATGGAAAAAATAACAGAATTACAAAATATTGATATCCTTATTACGGATGTCCAAATGCCTGTTGTAGATGGACTTGAACTAGCAGAGTGGATTAAAGATAATCATCCCCATATCTCAATTATTATGATTAGTGGGTATGATGAGTTTTCATATGCGAAACAGGCGCTTCAATCAGGAGTTCAGGATTATCTTTTGAAGCCTGTCGTGGTAGATGAGCTTTTGCAAGTGATTACCAAAACAACAGAAAAAATAAAGGTACGGAGAAATTCAGAAATCAGTTCACAAAGAACAAGACTTGAAAATGCAATTTACCAACAGATTCTCGATACGCGTTTTGAGAAGACGGACCATTCAGGTGAAATAGGGACAGAGGAAATTGTGATCTTTCCTTTTCTATCGCTAATCGATACGTCTATTCTTGCTATAGAAGAGATGAGTAAGGAGGAAGTGGTTTTATATAAGGAAATTTGGAAACAATCCATGGAACTATGTTTAAAAACCACCAGTTATGAAGCTGTATCAATTTATACTAACAAAAACATTTTTCTAACCTGTCTTATCCAAAAAGATCCCATTTCTTTAGACCATTTCCGTTCGTTTCTTCAAAATTTCAGCTTTCATCCAGCTCTCTTCTTCGTTTTAAGCCATGGGGGAGTGAAAATTAGTCATTTAAGAAAAGCATACGAACAATTAATTGAGAGTATTCGTTATCTCCCGTTAAGTGAAGGAAACGTAATCACCGTGAAAAATGCAGAACAACCGGTTAAAAGAATAGATTCCAGCCAATCGATCAAGCAAATAATGACTGCCATAGATCAGGGGAATGAGAATATTGAAGGTAAAATTGACGAAATATTTTATTATCTTTCAGAAAACCAAGCTGATTTGAAACAAACCATTCAGGTGTATACTGATATTTTACTGAATATCCTCAGTCGTTATGAAAAACTGTTTAATAGAAAATTCAAGGCGATGGATGAACAATTAAAGGAACAAATAGATGAAAGCCTGTATAACTCGAATGTTTCATTAAAAAGACTGTTCACCAAAAATTTAACAAAGATGTACAGTTATTTTGGTTTTAAACAATCCAACAACAGTGATTGGCTGATAAACAGAGCTGAACAGTATATTCAAACACATTATACTTCATTAATTACAGCTCAAGAGGTTGCAGAACATATTCAAATTTCTCCAAACTACTTCAGTACATTATTTAAGCAAGGAACAGGAAGAAGTTTTAACGAATATATCAACCAGTTGCGAATTGGCAATGCAAAGATACTATTAGAAGAGACACTATTGAGGGTGAATGAAATAGCCGACAAGGTTGGTTATCAAGAATATAAATATTTTGTTGAAGTCTTTAAAAAGTTAACTAGTCTAACACCAACACAATATCGTAAGTTAGTTTCAAGTAAACAGTTTTAAAAAGCAATTTATTTAACCAAGAAGGAGCGGTATTATGCAAACAAAAACGATAAACGTACCAGATGACTTTATCTTAGGGGCTGCTGTTTCAGCGTGGCAGACAGAAGGATGGTCAGGTAAGAAGGACTATCAAGATTCTTTTTTAGACATGTGGTATAAAAACGATAAAAATGTATGGCATAAAGGTTATGGTCCAGCAGTAGCAACTGACTTTAAGAATCGGTATAAGGAAGATATCGGATATATGAAGGAAATAGGTTTAACCCATTTTAGGACGTCCATCAACTGGTCACGCTTTCTAACGGATTATGAAGAGGGAGTAGTTGACGAGGAATATGCAGCATACATAGATGACATGATTAATGAGCTTCTTAGAAATGGTGTAGAGCCAATGATTTGTCTTGAGCACTACGAGCTGCCTGCAGCGTTATTCGAAAAGTATGGAGGCTGGGGTTCGAAGCATGTTGTTGAGTTGTTTAGTACATATGCCAAAAAAGTTTTTGAACGGTATGGTGACCGAGTGAAGCACTGGTTTACATTTAATGAACCAATCGTGATTCAAACTCGAGTCTATTTAGATGCACTTCGTTATCCTTATGAACAGAACACAAAGAAATGGATGCAGTGGAATCATCATAAAGTGCTGGCAACAGCAAAGGCTGTCCAGCTGTTTAAAGAAATGGGCCTTAAAGAAAAATATGGAGCAAAGATTGGGGTTATTTTAAATCCGGAAGTGACTTATGCCCGCTCATCAGCACCACATGATCAGGAAGCAGCAAGGATGTATGACTTGTTTTTCAACCGAATATTTCTTGATCCATCAATAAAAGGGGAGTATCCGCAGGAATTATTCGACTTAATGTCGAAACATGATATAACGTTTGAATATTCAAAAGAAGAGTTACAGATTATTCAAGACAATACTGTGGAGTATGTCGGGCTGAACTTATATTATCCGCATCGCATTCAAGCCCGTACAACGGCATGGAACGAAGCTATGCCGTTTCATCCAGAGTACTACTATGCCAAATTCGATTTGCCAGGTAAAAAAATGAATCCGTACCGAGGATGGGAAATCTATCCGAAAATCATGTTTGATATGGCTATGCGTATGAAAAATGAATATGGGAATATCGAATGGTTCATTGCTGAAAACGGCATGGGAGTCGAAAATGAGCATCTGTTTAAGAATGAAGAAGGAATCATACAGGATGATTATCGAATCGATTTTATTGCAGAACATCTTAAGTGGCTGATTAAGGCGGTCGAAGAAGGAGCCAACTGTACGGGATACATGCTATGGGCTTTTTCCGATAATGTATCTCCAATGAATGCGTTTAAAAATCGTTATGGATTAGTGGAAATTGATTTAGAAAACAATCGAAATCGAAACTTAAAAAAATCAGCTTACTGGTACAAAGAGATTATTGAAAACAAATCTTTTTTGGCTGAGGATGAAGATGTATTTAAATAACCATGGGCTCTTCTCTTCGCTAAACTAATAGAAAATAACTTGAAGATTTTGAAGCGTATCTATCAAAATCAGCGGAAAATGGGGAGCATACATGAAAACTTTCTTAGCAATTGATATAGGAGGAACGTTTATTAAGTATGGGTTAGTCAATGAACATGCAGTAATCTTGGAGTCTGGCAGGGAAGCAGCGCCAAAAGAGCTTTCAGCATGCCTTGACCTGATTGACGACTTAGCTCAAAAATACCCACAATCTGATGGAATAGCTGTCAGTTCTCCAGGAGCGGTAGGAGATGATGGAATTATTTATGGCTCCAGTGCTTTGCCATATCTTCATGGACCAAATATTAAAGAATTGTTAGAAGAAAAAATCAAAAAACCAATTTTTCTCGAAAATGATGCCAACTGCGCAGCGTATGCGGAGATTTGGAAAGGTGCAGCACAAGGAAAAAAAGACATTATGGTTATCGTTATTGGTACGGGAATCGGTGGATCAATAATGAAGGAGGGTAAACTTCATAAAGGCTCTCAGCTCCATGGTGGTGAATTTGGTTATATGCTTTTGGATAGCAGTAAAAATGGCAGGAATGACACCTGGAGCCGAAGAGCTTCTACGGCAGCTCTCATTAGAAGTGTAGCCGAAGTAAAGAAAGCAGCGCCTGATTCTCTAACAGGTGAACAAATCTTTACCATGGCTGAAGCCGGCGACCAAGACTGTATTCAAGCGCTAGAAGAATTTTATCATCTGCTGGCACTAGGGATTTATAATCTGCAATATGTGTATGACCCTGAAATTATTCTCATAGGCGGCGGAATTAGTGCCCGAGAAGAACTCATTACAATGATTGATGACAAACTTAATGACATTTTAACCGGTATACCTGATGCCAGAATTAAACCTCGGATAGCAGCCTGTCACTTCCGTCAGAACGCAAATTTGGTCGGCGCTGTGTATGGATTTATGGTTGAGAATATTCGTTGAATCAGAAAAGAGACAAATTCTTAGCGGATTTGTCTGTTTTTATTGGAACAGCGGATTTTGTTTATTTTGAAGTGGACCCATATCGAAGAATACACAGTTGTGGAGAAATCCTATTATTCACTTATGACCTTAGTTAAAAGAGAGTACTATTTAACCAAACTATATTTATTAATCTTATTATATAGGGTATTCCGGCTTATTTTTAAGATAGTTGCTGCTTTGCTGATGTTCCATTCAACCGACTGTAGGACTTGTTCGATGGCAGCTATTTCTGTGTTAATAAGTGAATTATGCTTTAGTTGTTCAACGACCAAACTATTTGATTCTTGTTCATATCCATGTTCAAATTGTAAATCGGATCCCTGTATCTCATTATTTTCTGTATAAAAAGATGCTTGCATTAGTACGCTATTGAGCTCCCTTATGTTCCCAGGCCAATGGTAAGAATGGAGTAATTGCTTTGCTTCTTCAGATAAACGAATGGATGGATTATCTAATCTTGATAGTAAATGTTCTGTAAGCTCTATTATGTCACTTCTTTGGCGAAGAGGAGGAAGAGTTATAAACAGCCCTTTCAAACGGTAATATAAATCCTCTCTAAACCGTCCTGCATGAACTTCCTCAAATAAATTTTTGTTAGTTGCCGTAAGCACTCTAACATCGATAGATTTGCCTGATAAGGCGCCTATTCGAGTCACTACTTTATCTTGTAAAACGCGCAGTAAAGCAGATTGAGCCTTTAGTGACATATCACCAATTTCATCAAGGAATATTGTTCCACCATGTGCAGCCTCGAATTTCCCAGGTACCCCTTCCCGATTAGCACCGGTAAAAGCCCCTCCTTCGTATCCAAATAGCTCACTTTCGATTAAACTTTCAGGAATAGCACTACAATTCACTGCTATAAAGGGCTTTGTGGAACGTGGACCAGCTGTATGCAGTGATTGCGCAATTAATTCCTTACCTGTTCCACTCTCACCATAAATAATAACGGGATAGGTAGATAAGGCAGCTTTCTGAATGATTTTTTTTACGTTTTCTATTTTTTTACAGGAACCGATAATATCAGAAATTGTATAAAGAGCAATACCTTGAGGCTTCATTTTATTGGTTTTATGTAAAGAGACTACTGATCTAACTGTTTTATTAGTTTGATCGGATATTACATCGACAGAATAACCATGCTTATTATGAAACTCATTCCCAATACAATTTTCACCAAAAAGGAGGCGTGCAGTTTGGTTTGCTCGAATGATTTTTTTTTCATGATCCAGTGAAAGAAGTGGAAATGTGCATAAATTTGCGGTGAGTTCAATTTCCTTTATCGCTAATAGGCTTTCATGATTTGTATGTGTCAATAAAAGACGGTTCTGTATTGCTTCAGCTGCAATGCTCACTAATGAAATCATAAATGGGTTATATAACTCTTTTTTGGCACTGATATTAATGGCACCAATAAATTCTCCAGTGGGTGAATAGATGGGACTTGCTGCACATGTAAGGTAGTGGTTTTTAACAAAGAAGTGGTGTTCTGCGTGGGTAAAGATGGGCTTTTTTTCATATATCGCTAATCCTATTGCATTGGTTCCCTTTATTTCTTCAGACCAATTAGACCCAATGGACATGTAGTCAGGGGAATCGCCAATATCTAATTTCCCTACTTTATGAATAATCGTCCCGTTGCGGTCAACAATAACCGTCACATGCCCATTTGAATGATTGACAGGGTAGAGTTTTTCTAAGATTGAGGCGGTCTGTTTTATCAAAAATTCATTCTCTTTTAAAACCACTTGTAAATCCTTGCCCGTTAATAAGAGATTATTAATAGGACCAGTGGATAAAAGCCCAAAGTTTTGACAGCGCTTCCAAGATTGGTCGATTAACTCTGTTTGATCCGAAAGATTGACGGATGACATCTAACCCCTCCTCATTTACTGCTATAAAAACCTGTATAAATAAATATTATAATATATATCTGATTTTTTCAAATAATGTAAATATTAATTGTGCGGAAATAGGACAAATAGTGTTCATATTTTGAGCAATACCTTTTTTGTTACCACCAATCGGTTAGGGATTTATAACTGGCATAGAAATTGCATATTAATAGGTTGTATGAACTATATTAATAGGGGGGATTTTAAGATGGCAGGTAACAGAGCAGTAGCGTACATGGAGCCAGGTAAGGTAGAGGTAATTGATATTGGTTATCCAGATTTAGTTTTAAGAGATGGTCCTGGAGTTAATCCATTAAATGTTGGTCGTAAATGCAACCATGGTGTTGTCTTGAAGGTTGTGACAACAAATATTTGTGGCAGCGATCAACATATGGTGAGGGGGAGAACAACTGCTCCATCGGGCCTTGTCCTCGGCCATGAAATTACAGGTGAAGTGATTGAGGTTGGAAGTGACGTAGAATTCATTAAGAAAGGGGATCTGGTATCTGTCCCATTTAATATTGCATGTGGACGCTGCCGAAGTTGTAAGGAGCGTGACACGCATATCTGTGAAAATGTTAATCCTGACCGTCCTGGTTCAGCTTATGGTTATGTAGATATGGGTGGATGGGTAGGAGGACAGTCTGAATATGTTATGGTGCCTTATGCTGATTTTCAATTATTGAAATTCCCAGATAAGGAACAAGCAATGGAAAAAATAACAGACTTAACCATGCTATCTGACATATTTCCTACAGGCTATCATGGAGCCGTAAGTGCAGGTGTTAAGCCAGGGTCAACTGTTTATATTGCTGGTGCAGGCCCAGTTGGATTAGCTGCCGCACATTCCGCCCAGTTACTAGGTGCTGCAGTTGTCATTGTTGGTGACTTAAACGGTGAACGACTTGCGCAAGCTAGAAGCTTTGGATGTGAAACGGTGAATCTTCGTGAACATCCAGATTTAGGTGAACAGATTGATCAACTGTTAGGTGTTCCAGAAGTAGATTGCGCAGTAGATTGTGTAGGTTTCGAAGCATCTGGACATGGTTCGAATGCTGGAGAAGCACCTGCGACCGTATTAAATTCAATCATGGAAGTGACACGTGCTGGCGGACGTCTGGGTATTCCAGGTCTTTATGTAACAGGTGATCCAGGAGGCATTGATGAGGATGCGAAAATTGGTACGTTGAAGGTACGTCTAGGATTGGGTTGGGCGAAGGCACATACATTTGTCACAGGACAAACACCAGTAATGAAGTATCATCGGGACTTGATGGCAGCTATTTTAAGTGGAAGAGCACAGATAGCAAAGGCAGTGAATGCAACAGTTATTTCCATTGATGATGCTCCAAGGGGCTATCAAGAATTTGATCAAGGTGCCGCAAGAAAGTATGTTATTGACCCTCATGGGCTTGTAAAATGATATTGGATTCAAGGCTGTTGCTTTGCTGTTGAATCTCTTAATGTTTTAAAAATAAAAAATCGTGAGAAGATAAAAATTCTCATGGTTTTTTTGTTCTGTAATCTACCAGTGATGAGGAAAAATACGGAATCACAGCCAATCACAGTACAGCATCAATAGAAAATTACTTTGAGCATTTTTAACTAATTTTAGATGGGTATATTTTATTAGTTAATTCGTTTTTTTATTGTAAAAATAATCAAAACGTAGTAGGCTTAATTGAGAATGATAATCAGGTGTAACAATTCACTAAGGGGTGAATCTGGATGAAACAGCACGATTTATTTGATGTAACCGTGATCGGAGGAGGGCCGGCTGGTCTTTACTCGACTTTTTATAGTGGACTTAGAGAGATGAAAACAAAACTTATTGAGTATCAGCCTCACTTAGGCGGTAAAATCCATGTCTATCCTGAGAAAATGATTTGGGATGTAGGCGGGCTGACACCAATGCCTGGAGCCAAGCTGATTGAGCAGCTTATCGAACAGGGGTTGACCTTTAATCCTGAAGTGGTTTTGAATGAAAAAATAATAAATATTGAACAAGATGAAGAAGGAATCTTTCTTTTACATAGTGCTTCTGGTCAAGTGCATTTTTCGAAAACGGTCATTATGGCCATTGGCGGAGGAATCTTAAATCCTCAAAAGCTCGAAATCGAAGGGGCAGAGAGATTTGAGATTACCAACCTGAATTATACGGTGAAATCTTTAAAACAATTTAAAGATAAAACGGTAATTATTTCTGGTGGAGGAAATGCAGCAATTGACTGGGCAAATGAATTAGAATCTATAGCTAAAAAAGTGTATGTAACCTATAGAAAAGAAGCTCTGGCAGGTCATGAAGCACAGGCAACAAAATTAATGAACAGTTCTGCGAGCTGCCTATTCCAAACGTCTATTACCAAACTAATCGCAAGTCCCAACCACGAAGTAATCGAACATGTTGAGCTTACGAATCATCAAACAGGTGAGGTCTCATATTTACCAATTGATGAAGTCATTATTAATCATGGATACGAGCATGATTCAACCTTACTTGAAAATAGTGATCTAGGCATTACCCGTGTAGATAATTATTACATTAAAGGAAACTCGACTAGTGAATCCTCGATTGATGGACTTTATGCTGCTGGTGATATTTTAATGCATGAAGGAAAAGTACATTTAATAGCAGGTGCTTTTCAAGATGCCGCAAATGCTGTAAATAAGGCAAAACAATATATTCAGCCTGACGCTACTAAAGCAGGAATGGTTTCTTCACATAATGAAGTCTTTAAGAAGCGGAATAAAGAATTAGTGAAGCAAATGATGCAATAGCAGCCACCTTGGCTGAACACCCCTTCTGTAGTATGATTTAACTACCATATATTAGGTTTCTCTTCGGAGGGGTGTGGAATATGAAACGGGTTGGAAGCTATCTTCTCGGTATTGTCATCTTTGTTTTTGTCCTTCAAGCTATGTATGAAAATGGAAAAGAATTTATAGAGATGAAAGACCAGGATAATCAGCATATGACGGCAAAGGTCTATGGTAAGACAGTCGTTCAAGATCTTTTTGGCGGGATTAATTATTATGCGCTGCTTAAACCAGCTATCATTAATCAATCCGTTTTAACATTAAGCAATGAGGAATTCGCTAGTGTCTCAAAGGATGTTTTTAATAAATTGACAATTAATGATTCCATTGAAGGGTTTAACCTTAATGGGAAATTTAGGACAAAAGAGGATCTTGATGAAGAATCTTATTCCTTTTATTTAGTATTCAGTTTAGCAGCCATTTATCCAGTAGGCTTTCTCCTATTTTGGTTAAATAAGATCAAGGCTGTAAGTAGATTTTTTGAGCATGCGCTGGATTCGAAGTTTCTTAAACTACCGTTAACTATCCTTATATGGAGTGCTGTTACCATTCCTCTTCTTTATGGTGTTTTTCATTTTGGAAACATGTTAGAGAAGTCTTATGAAAACTATACAGCAGAAAATAAAGTAGAGACTAGAGCGTTTATAACTGACAAGTATAAAATTATTAATCATAAAGGAAGTAATTCATACTATTTAACGCTAAAGTTTCACAACCATAATAATGAGGCACTTTATTTAACAAAGAGAGTGACGAGCCATACCTATAATCGATATAGTCATTCTATAGCGATTTCGTATACAGAAGAAAACCCCTATGAGGTCTCTCTGCAGAAAATAGAACCTTTGGATATCTATCAAGTCCTGACAACTGATACTATGATTATTTATTATTTGATGTTTATTATAATCGGGCTGCTATTCTTTACTCTTATTCTTTTACGAAGAAAGAAAAAAACGGGCTCTTATTATAAAAGTAATTAAAAAGCTCCAGAGCCATTTAGGCTTGGAGCTTTTTTGATTTAGAGAGAATCTTTGATTACCTTTTTATAATGAAGAACAGAGAGGATGCCGAATATGGAGTATAACCCTGTGTATAGGACCATAACAATAATCATAGGTGTCCACACCTCTGTACCGAATAAAAACCATCCTGATTGTACGGCGAAGTAACTATGAAGCAAACCGACGATAAGCGGAATCCCGAAGTTAAAGAGTTGTTTAAACTGGATACCTCTAATTAAATCACCTTGGGTAAATCCTAGCTTTCTCAGAATCGTGTAATTGCCCATTTCTTCTTGGCTTTCGTCCATCTGTTTAAAGTAAAGGATACATCCAGAGGTAATTAAGAAAGTTAATCCTAAGAATCCGACGATGAACATGATTAGACCCAAACTCATTTTTTGGTCATTCTTCACTTGTAGTTGAGAAGAGTAGGTTGGATCTTCAATCGGAAGTTTAGAGAATAATTGATTTGCTTCTTCAAGTTTTTCTTTATCGTTAATATCAATCCCAATATAGGTATTGGAAGGTGGTTGATCCTCAGGATCACTATCTTTTTTCAAACGTTCGTATACCGTTTGGTCAACAATAATAACCACAGGGACATTAAAGTTCGTAAAACTAGAGGAAAGAAGGGTTTTATCTCTTAAACCAAGATAGGTCTGTGGAATGACTTCAGTCTGACCTTTAAGTTCTATCATTCCGGAATCTTTAAATTGCATCAGCTCTTGAAGCATACTGCTGTAACCGCTGAATAGGACTTCATTCTCAGTCACATCTACTCCTTTAATAGCTCGATCGCTAACTATTGGCATGGTTAATCTAGTTGGGTTAATGTCCAATGCTAATGGTCCAGCATTGGAATCCAATATCCCTTTTATATTGACAGATGCATTGATGACTTAAATTTCATGAGCTGTAAAATCAATATGGTTTATTGTGAATGTCTCTTTTACCATGTCAGCATTCTGGACATTATCAAGGGAGAAATCTGAAGGTACATTAGATACAGCCACTTTTTCAGCCGAGTAATAAGAGATATAGGTTAATGATAAAAGCCCAATGGCAAGAGCAGACACAGTCGTGATTATAGTTAACAATAAACTATTTGATTTCATTCGGAACATGATTGAAGAAAGGGAAAGCACTTCATTAATGGATAAATATCCGTTTTTATTTTTTCGAACAATATTAAAGATAAAGCTGACAGATCCTTTATAAAATAGGTAAGTACCGATAATAACAGATCCCAATATAAAACTCATAGCCATAAAAAATTCAGACGCCGTGGAGAAGTCACTTGTAAATAATTGAGATGACACATAATAACCAGAAATAATGAAGAGGATGCCGACTATCCCAATTGTTATTTCAACAAAGGAAACCTTCTTCACCTTTTCTTCTGTTTTTGCTTTTACGTTAAATAACGATAAAATACTTTGTCTTTTAATAAATCTGTAATTCATGAGCATAATCAACAGATAGATAACCCCAAAAACGACCAATGTTTGACTAACTGCTTGAGATGAAAATTGAAGGGCTGCAATCGATTGAACGCCTGTGACTTTGAATAAAATCATCAGAATTAATTTAGAACCGACTAATCCTCCAAAAATTCCAAGGATAACAGAACCGGAATAAAGAATAAAATTCTCTATGCTAAGGATCCGGAAGATTTTCCCCTTTGTCATTCCGATTAATTGAAATAAGCCGATTTCTTTACTTCGCCGTTTGATAAAGATGGTGTTCGCATATAAAAGAAATATGGAAACAATCGTGACAAGTAAATAAGATGCAACCCTGATGGCAGCGCTGCCTTTGATTGTGCCTTTTGCCTCATCCATGGAAGGGTCAAATTGCAGTGTAACAAAGGCGAAGTAAAGAGAGGTACTAAAGATTAGCGCAAAGACATAGAGCGTATAGTTTTTAGGTTTTTTTCAGATTTCGAAAAATGAGGTGATTAATGCTCATTTTGCACCCCTCCAAGTACGCCCTGGGTTTTTAAGATATCTTTAAAGAATGTCTGTCTAGTTTCTTCCCCTTTCATTAACTGGGTATAAATTTGTCCATCCTTAATAAAAATGACTCGGCTGCAGTAACTAGCTGCGACAGGGTCGTGAGTGACCATAAGGATGGTAGCTTTTCTTTTTTGATTTAACTCACTCATTTTATTTAACAAATCTGTTGCGGATTTAGAATCTAATGCACCAGTGGGTTCATCCGCGAAGATAATACTAGGCTTGTGAATAAAGGCGCGTGCCGCAGAGGTCCGCTGTTTTTGACCGCCGGATATTTCACTTGGGTATTTATTACTTAACTCAAGGATTCCTAATTCCTTGGCAAGAGCATCAAAGAGCTGATTAGCTTCCTTCTTTGGCGTCTTGGTGATGGATAAGGGTAAAAGAATATTCTCTTTGACGGTCAATGTGTCTAATAGGTTGTATTCTTGAAAAATAAAACCAAGATGATTCTTACGAAACTCCGCTAATTTCTTTTCTTTCATACTCGTCATTTCTTTTCCTTCAATCATAATCGTTCCTGAGCTGATTTTATCAATGGAGGAAAGGACATTGAGCAAAGTTGTTTTTCCTGAACCGGAAGCCCCCATAATACTAACGAATTCCCCTTTTTGTATACTAAGGTCTATTCCCTTTAACACTTCTTGTTTATTGAATTTGTTTCCAAAGCTTTTATGGATTTTCTTTGCATCTAAAATAGTCATCTACGCTCACTCCTTTTTTTCTATGTCCTAAGTATAAAAGGGTTGGGAATTCTTTTCCTTCGATTGTCCGAACAAAATGGAAAAGCATGTGACAATTCTGTCACATGCTTAAGATATTCACAAATTCATTTTTTTGGGGAAAAGTAAGAGTAAAGGATGTACCCTCTTCAAGTGTTGATTGAACATCAATCCGAATTAAGAGGGACTTTGCTGCTTTATGGGTTAGATACAGGCCCATTCCTGTTGCAGCAGTATCCCGATGATTTGTAGTTGAGGTAAAGCCTTTTTCAAAAATACGTGGTAAATCTTTTGGATTAATTCCACGCCCATAATCCTTTACCTCAAGTACAGCATGACCATCTTGCTGAAAGCTTGTCAGTACAATGTCAGAAGCGTCACTGTATTTAATAGAGTTGGTTAAAAGCTGTCTAATGATAAAAGCCAGCCATTTCGCATCACTAAGCACTTCAGTTGTAGCTAAGTTAAGATCAAAACCAATTCCTTTTTGAATACACCATGATTGAAGCATTTTTATCTCGTCAAATATAATCGTTTCCAAGCTAAGTCGATCAATATGCAAATCATTTTCAATAAACAATATCCTTCTATTATGAAGCTGTTGGTCCAGCAAAAGGTGGATGCGGAGCCATTCATACGTTAAATGAGTTTTGAGTGATCCTTTTTCTAAGCGGTCAATCATTAAACGCATAGCCGTTAACGGAGTCTTCACTTCATGAATCCAAGTCAGCAGGTCATCTTTCTCTTGTTCTAGACTTATTTGACTTTTTGTCACTAATTCTTTCAGTAATTCGGATTGATTGTTAATACTTTCTTCGATGATTTTTTCAAAGGGACTCCCGGGCTCAGGGATATTTGTGAGATCTAGATTATCTTCTCGTTCTGCCAAGCTTTTATAAAATCGTGTTTCTTTTTTATAACGGATATATAGAAAGAGACAAAACATAAGTGTGGTTAAAACAACAATATAGAGAACAGCTGTTAATGGAATGGCTGAATCAAGATAAGTAACAAAGAGGGTAGAAAGCTGGAGAAATAGGAAAAAGAGAATCCAGCTGGCTCTTTCCAGCAAGTATTTCCTTATCATCCTTCTGCCTCTTCAACCGCTATATAACCTTGTCCAACTTTTGTTTCAATAAAACGGCCTAAGTCAATCTCATCTAGTTTTTTTCGTAACCGATTAACATTAACTGTCAGGGTGTTATCACTGACAAAGCGTTTATCGTCCCATAAACTGTTCATCAATTCATCTCGACTAACAATTTTATTTTTTTGATCAATTAATTTTTTTAAGATAAACATTTCATTTTTCGTCAACTCGATTGAATTCGTTCCCAGAGTGACGATATTACTTTCGTAATCCACGGCAGCACCGCACCACGTCTTGAGTTCTATTTTATCTGTATTGTAGTTATAAACACGACGAAGAATGGCTTGAATCTTGGCAATAAGCACATCAAAATGAAAAGGTTTCTGGATAAAATCATCTGCCCCCAGCTGCATTGACATGACAATATCGGTGGGGTGATCTCGTGAAGATAAAAAGATAATTGGAACATTGGAATGAGCGCGAATCATCCGACACCAATGAAATCCATCGAACTTGGGCAGCTGAATATCAATAATGACAAGGTCAGGCTTATACTCGGTAAATTCCTGAAGAACTTTATTAAAATTATGTATACCAAACACTTCATAGGACCATTGCGTTAATCGTTCTTCAATCTCATTAAAAAGAGTTGTATCATCTTCAATTAATAAAAGTTTAAACAAACTATTCACCACCGTTTACTGCTTTCCTAAAGTATAGCCTAAAACCTTCTTCTGTTCTATGTGTGAATTATGAGAATCATCAATTTAGAAAAAAGAGGACCTCGGTCATTGTACCGAAGTCCTCTTTTGTATAGGTCGTACATACTTTATGCAACAACTTGTGCAGTGTCACGTGTTTGTTTTAATTTTGGAGATAATTTTTTTATGTTTCCAACAATCATTGAACCAAATGGTAATAAAGAAATCAATTTAATTATGGTTACACTTATAACTAGTCCCATGAGAAATAAGGCGAGAACTCGGGTGCTGGTATGGTTGAACCATGTAACCGTATAGGGAGCGAGGTGTCTTAGTACTTGCCAGTGCAGCAGGTAAATTCCAAAAGAATAGTTACTAATGAATTGAATGATACGGAAATTAGGAATGAGCTGTCCCCAGGCCAAAATGACTGCGGAAAATGACAAGACAACGGGGAATAAATCCAATCTTAATGAATTGATTCGTGCATTTCCTGATTCAAATGAAAAATAGAAATAGAGTACAGATAAAGCAGCCAGAATGAGTGTCAACCATCTATAGGTCAATAACTCCTGCTGTAGTTTCTTATAGTGTTTTCCAATGATATAAGCAATTGTAAAGTAGCCGAACCATGCGGTGAATGGTAATTTTAGAAGCGCTTGATGTTCATGTACAAAAGGAATATTCATTTTCATAAAACTTAAATGAACAGCCATTGTGAGAAGACTGACCGGAAGTAACCACTTCATTGATGGCTTAAAACGTACAACTAGATAATGTAGAACATAAAATTGAAAAATAATGAAAATGAAATACCCTATAAAGGTACCCATTACAATATTATTGAAGATTTTAAGTTCAAGAAAGACGTTAGGGTTAAAGTATTTAGCATTCAAAGCATCGATAATGGCAAAGGATACGAAGGGCAGGAAAATAAACTTTAATCGTTTTTGCCAAAATTGATTTGGTAATCTATCTGGATAGCGGTTAGCCAAGATTATTTCGGATAAGACGATGAAGGTCGGTGTGGCGAAACATATTATGGCCCGAAACACATCGTAATAGTCAATTTCCGGATGGCCTGCATGTCTTGAATTTAAAGTAGTACTGTGTAAAAAAACGATACATAAACAGGCAATTACTCTTAGGAGGTTCCATTCTTTAATCACGGGATATAGTTGACCTTTCCTGTTGTGTTTTTTTAAAATATTCATATATTAAAATAACAGATATTCTAAGGGAAGACAATAATAATTAAAACATACTGAAAAGAGATTATGATAGTACTAATGTTGTTTAGAGTCTGGCAGAACAGGGGGGGATGTGTCTGAATCTAGCAGAATCTGCTAAATATTATGGAGCTTTAAGGAATCATTGTCAGTGAAAATAGTTATTGTATAAAAATCATGAAAAAAAGACTGTCTAGGAGTTCTTGACAGCCGAAAAAGTAAATCCTTTTTATTTAAAAGAAATTGTCATTAATACTGCATTTCCATTTTTAACTTTTACCATAGCTACTGGTGCATGACCAGCCGCCGCTGCTTCCATCTCTTTTGCTTTGTCCGAAGCCGCATAAAAATTATCTAAGCCGTATTTAATTTGGAGAGATGAATTTGTTGTATCGTAGGGTATGTGTAAACGTCCTTTAAGATAGGTTCCTTTGTGAGGCTTTTCTAGCGTTACTAAAGCGGCTTCATAAAGGCCGGTGTTGTTTTGCTGCAGCTGAACATATACGTTTTTGTAATCTCCCCTGTTCTTGTTTATTAGTAATGAACGGGCAGAGTCATCGAGCAAACTGCTATCCACCGATTCTATTTCATAGTGTAAATCCACATAGCTTCCACGAAATAGATCTGTTGGGTCGACTGGAACGGTCTTTAAGTGGATCTCATTACCAGTAACTGTCGTCCATACATGAGGGGCGGCTAGAAGTACGAGAATCAAAACGGGTATAGAAAAGACAATAAGCGGTCGAAGAAAACGATTATTTTTCAATAGTTTCCTCCCCTTTTTTTTCGCTGCTTTTCAAAAAAGAAGCCAAAGCCTAAAAGAATGATTCCACCAATAATAAAGGTGAAGGATGTGGGCAGGAATTCTAAAGAATTTAGATAATATCTGAAGATCAATGCACAAATGATCACAATACTTGTTAAACTGCCTTTTTGAATGAGGTAAAGAAGAAAGATGAAGTAGAAGAGAGAAAACCAGAGACCAAAGTCAAAGGTTAAGATAATAGCCGTGATACCATGGAGTATATGTCCTTGAATACGAGTCACTCTTTCTGCTCTTAATGGAAGCGGGATGTATATGAGAAAAATACCCATGATAAACAATATGCCTGAGATGATAGTAGCAGAATGGTCAGGTGACAATTTTGGAACAAATTCTAGAAGGAATAACACAAAGGTGTTTATGGATAAGGCATTGATGAAAAAGGTAAGGGTAACAGGGTAGGAAAATCCTCTTAGTAAAACATATAAAGATGGTAAAAATAGAAGAATAGCAAGCGGATAAGATTTTTCATCTAGGAACATACTGCCATTGATATAGATAAAAAGCAGGATAGTAGTAAACAATAAAACCGCAGTATCTTTTAAATACCAGCCAATAATGATTGTCCCAATTGCCCATAATAAAAATGAATTGTTAAAATTAATACTAATGTTAAACATTTGTTCTATTAGAAAAATACCAGCTCCAAATACTAAGATCCCAATATAATGAAGGCTTCTTGCGGTTTTAGGAAATTCCTTCGAAACAAAAACCCCGGCCGTATTGACCAATATCAAAAGCAGAATAATGATAACCAGCTTAACTGGTTTAGTCAGGTACATCCAATTGCTTGCCACAAACATTAAAACGCCTAAACCAATCAAAAGAGCTCCAATTGCTGCTAGTACAGTGATGAATGGGACATTTTTGACCTGGTAGATTGATAAAATCCGATCTGATTCCTTTTCTTCGATAAACTGTTCTTTTTTAAGGTATTTTAGTTCATGTTCTAGAAAGTCATATTGTTTTTTTGTGATTTGTCTTTTATTCAAATTACCAACTCCTTCCTGTCGTTCTATTATACATATGATATTTGTTAAGTTACTAGTAGAAATATAAAACGTTGTCTTATCCTAATTTTACCAATATACTTTTGTTAGAGTTTGTATATTTTTAGGAGGATATAAGATGCGAAAAAAAACGTTAACATTCTATTTAGGATGTATTATTTGCTTGAGTGTTAGTTTATCAGGTTGCTTAAGTAATAGTACAAGTACTACCATGCAACACCCGAAAACCATTAAAATCGGCGTTATGTATCCTACATCTGGCGATATGGAACATGCAGGAAAAAATCAAGTAAAAGGAATTGAATTTGCGGCCAAGTTAATAAATGAAAAATATGACTTAGCCATTCCGTTGGCTAAAGGTGAAGGGCTTCCTAATCTGGGCGGAGCTAAAATAGAACTGATTATAGTAGATTCAGAAGGGTCACCTAAAGAGGCTGTGGCTAAAGCGGAAAAACTAATAACGGAAGAAAAAGCAGCGGCTATCATTGGTGCGTATGATAGTTCCAATACGGCTGCCGCATCTCAGACTACAGAACGGTATGGTATCCCCTTCTTAAATGCGGAATCCACTTCCCATCATTTAACGGAACGGGGCTATAAATGGTTTTTTCGAACCAATGCAGATAATGAATTGGCTGCTATGGGGGTCTTTGATTTCTTTACTCAGCTGGATGAAGATCATGCAGTAAAATCGATTGCTTTTCTTCATGATCAATCTGAAGTCAGTCAGGATTTCGCTGATGCACAAAACCGGCTGGCCGAAAAAAGTGGACGAGAAGTAGTATCAGATCGTCTAGATAGTAATCAGTTGAACTTTGGGGCGTTAAAACTAAAAGAGGCTGATCCAGATGTGATTACGATGACGACCTTACGTTCCGCCATTCAATTTCGCCAGACTGCAAACCAACAAAGCTATTCACCCAATGCCATGATTGGAATGAGCAGTGGACTGGAGACTAGTGAAGAAACCTTGGGGAAAGAAGCTGAGGGGTTGCTGGTAAGTGCAGGATGGAGTAAAGAGTTACTTGGGAAACCATTGATTAACAAAGTGAATGCCTTATATAAAGCAGAGACAGGTGAAGAACTATCAGGTTACACACCTCATGCTATAACAGGAATGCTCGTACTAGCTGATGCTATCAACCGAGCTGAATCAATTGATTCAGACAAAATCCGGAAAGCCTTATTGGCCACTGATTATCCGGCTGACTCACTCATCATGCCTTGGAACGGAGTGAGGTTTGATCAAGATACGCAGCAAAATAAATCGGCATCCAATGTGTTGCTGCAGGTGAAGGACGGGACGGAAAAGTTAGTATGGCCATTCGATATAGCTACAGAGGAATTAGTGTGGCCTTTGATTCCAGCAGAGGGAGGAAGCTAAAGTAGAATTAATGTATGATTCAGTAAAGATTTATCATTCTAAAGGCTGCCACTGAATGAGACTCTTAATGATATGAGTTCAGATAATATTAAAGGGTCCTTCTATTAGAAGGTCCCTTTTATAACGGCTAGCGCTAAATTTTAAACTTTAAAGATTGCTACTGAAGTATTAAGATCTTCAGCCAAGCTAGCTAATGTTTGCGATGTTGCAGCAGTTTCTTCACTAGCTGCTGCAGCTTCTTCACTAGCTGTTGCGATACTTTCGATTGATCTCATCGCCTCAATTGAGTGTACGGACTGCTGCTCACTTGCAGAAGTAATACTCTCAATAGACTTCATCACTGCTTTTGATTGTTCAGACTGCTTTTGACTAGCTAACTCAATTTCGGCTGTTTTATTTGAAGCCTGTACTACCATCTTTGCAATCGACTCGAAGGCAGCACCTGTTTTAATAGAGTGATCCACCCCATATTGTACGGCCGAAACACTGCTTTTAGTGCTGGCTTGAATGCCTTGAATAATGTCATGTATTTCTTTAGTTGATTCTCTACTTTTCTCCGCTAAACTCTTCACTTCATTTGCCACAACAGCAAAACCTTTGCCCTGTTCTCCTGCACGTGCGGCCTCAATCGCTGCATTTAATGCTAAAAGATTCGTCTGGTTAGATATATCTTCAATAACCTTTATAATTTCCCCAATTTTACTAGTATCCTGTTCAAGGATAGACATGTGCTCTCTTACTGTGGTCATACCATCAATGGAGTGTTTAACAATCTCGCGTCCATTCTGAGATTCAATGGATAGGGACTGTCCAATGAATGCAGTTTCTTGAGCTGTTTTAGCAACTGTATCAATGACGATGTTCAACTCTTTAAATAAGCTAAACATTTTTTTGGCATCATTCGCTTGAACATCTGCGCCATTTGCAATTTCTGTAAATACCTGGGTGATTATTTGAGCGTCATTCGCCTGAGTTGAAGCACTACTTGCCACTTCTTCAGTTGTAGCTGATATTTCCTGAGCTGAAGCTGCTACACTCTCTGCTGATTGTAAAATACTCTTGGTTGTTTTTCTAAGACTGGCGGTCATCGCTTGAATGGATTTAGCTAGAACGCCTACTTCATCTTTAGTGTCGATCGTAGTGGACACCGTAAAGTCACCTTCAGCTACTTTACCTACTAAATCAACTACCTCTTTAAGCGGTTTTACAATCAGTTGAGAAATTAGATATCCAAAACCAATGCTAAAAAAGAACGAAATGATTAATATGATACTTGTTGTGGTTCTAGTAGAGGTGTATGCTTCTGTTGAATCAAGATTTGACTGTTCAGCCTTTTCGACATTGAAAGCACTAAGGTCTTTTATAAAATTCTGAGCTTTATCTCCTTTTGCTTTGAATTCAGGTGCGATTGCTTGATAACCTTTCAAATCATTTGCATACCCTAATTTTATTGCTTCATCTAGGATAGCGTAATAGTCAGTAAAAGCTGAATCTAGGTTTTTAAGAATCTTTTTTTCTTCGTCTATAAGATAACCGCTTGAATACAACGTTATATCAGAGTCAATTTCCTTCTGAATTTCTCTTATAATTGCTTGGTACTCATCCTTAGCTTCAGGCGTTTTAGCGACAAAAACTAAATCGCGTATGTTTACACGTATACGCTGATAATTTGTTTCAATCCTACCTAATGTGCTTATCGGAATGACACGCTCAGTATACATGAAATCAAGATTTTGATCTGATTTCTCCAAATTATACAGTCCGTAAATCCCAACTATACCTAAGATAAAAGCCATTACTACAAAGGCACTAATTAATTTCACCGATGTCTTCAAATTTTTAAACCACTTCATTTTAAAATCCTCTACTTTCTTATTATGTATTTATCTCAGGTGACTTCACAAAACATTTGAAACTCCTTGGGAAAAATCTAACGTAAGGGCAATACTATTCATGGATGAGGTGGAAATATTTATATCTTAACTTTTTGTTAGAAAAGGATCCTATGTCCTACTTGTATGACAAGTCTGATAATGTACATAGTTATATCGGCTCTGGTTAAAGAATTTCAATCAATAAGATTTGACCATATTTGTTAAAAATATACTTATTACCTATCATTCTAGATAACAAAAAGAGTCAGGGATCGTCATCCCTGACTCTTTATTCTCTAAAGATTAGACGCCTTTAAAGGCTTGACGGTAAACCTCGACTAACTCGGTTACAAGGGGAAGTTTTGGATTAGCCGTTGTGCACTGATCTTCAAATGCCCGATCGGCTAAATAGTCAACCTTCCTTTCGAAATCAGCTAGATCGACGCCATTCTTTTCAATACTCATCGGAATATTCATCTCTTTGGCTAATTTTATAATCGCTTGTATAAGACTTTCCACTCCTTCTTCTGTTGTACGTGCAGGAAGTCCAAGCATCTTGGCTATTTCTGCATAGCGCTTGTCAGCAATGAAGTGGTTATATTTTGGGAACGCTGTGAATTTAGTTGGTTTTGTCGCATTATAGCGAATAACATGCGGTAATAAAACCGCATTAGCTCGTCCGTGGGCGATATTGAATTCAGGTCCAAGCTTGTGGGCTAGACTATGATTAATACCTAAGAATGCATTCGCAAAGGCCATGCCGGCAATTGTGGAAGCATTATGCACTTTCTCACGTGCTAACTCGTCGCTTCCATCATTGTAGGCTTTAGGCAGATAGTCAAAGATTAGCTGGATGGCTTTTATGGCCAGTCCGTCAGTATAATCATTTGCCATACATGATACATAGGATTCAATGGCATGTGTAAGAACATCCATCCCAGTATCAGCGGTAATGACCTTAGGAACCGTCATGACAAACTGTGGGTCAATAATCGCGACATCAGGTGTCAGCTCGTAATCCGCTAATGGGTATTTAATATTGGCATCTTTGTCTGTAATAACGGCGAAAGAGGTAACTTCAGAACCCGTACCAGATGTCGTCGGAATCGCAACAAATTGAGCGTTAACACCTAGTTTCGGGTACTTAACAATCCGCTTACGAATATCTAGGAATTTTTGTTTAATGCCGAAGAATTCCATTTCAGGATATTCAAAGAACAACTGCATCCCTTTAGCGGCATCCATTACAGATCCACCACCAAGAGCGATAATGACATCGGGTTGGAATTTATCCATCATTTCTGCGCCTTTTTCAACAGTATCGAGAGAAGGATCTGGTTCCACTTCTGAAAAAATCTGGCAGTGGATATAATCTGGACGTTTTCTTAGGTAATAAAGCACTTTATCTACGTATCCTAACTCTACCATTGCAGGATCAGTAACAATCAACGCCTTAGTGATATTCGGCATTTTGGCAAGGTACTGAACTGAATTTTTTTCGAAATAAATTTTGGAAGGGACCTTGAACCATTGCATATTGTTATTCCTTCTCGCTACCTTTTTTATATTAATTAAGTTTATCGCTCCAACGTTTGTTGACACCGAATTGCCTCCATACGTACCGCAGCCAAGAGTAAGTGACGGCATATAGGCATTGTAAAGATCACCAATTGCACCTTGTGAAGACGGTGCATTAACGATAATCCGGCCGGCTTTCATTCGTAAGCCAAATTCCTTAATGACAGTATCATTTGTAGTATGAATGACGGCTGAGTGGCCTGTTCCGCCAAACATTAGCATTTCCTCTGATCGAGTTAAGCCTTCTTCTAGACTATTAACTTTGTAACAGGCAAGTACTGGACTTAATTTTTCCCGGGATAAAGGAAATTGCGGCCCTACTCCTTCTAGCTCGGCAATCAGAATTTTCGTATGTGTTGGTACCGACACACCAGCCATTTCAGCAATTTTGAAAGCAGGCATACCGACAATGGCTGCATTAACAGCACAGCTTTGTTCATTAATGACTAATGTTTCTACCTTTTGTCGTTCTTCTGGAGTTAAAAAGTAGCAATTATTTGATGTTAGTTCTTGTTTGACCTCAGAATATATTTCTTTATCGATAATCACCGCTTGTTCTGAGGCACAAATCATCCCATTGTCGAACGTCTTTGAAAGAATTAAATCATTTACTGCTTGAAGAACGTTTGCCGTCTTTTCAATATAACAAGGAACATTACCAGGTCCAACTCCAAGAGCCGGTTTTCCTGAACTGTAAGCAGCTTTGACCATTCCTGAACCACCAGTTGCTAATATTAATGAAATCTTCGGATGGTTCATAAGACCTTGAGTAGCATCGATTGACGGTTTTTCAATCCACTGAATACAGTTCTCAGGCGCTCCTGCTTTAACCGCAGCATCCCGAAGAATTCTTGCGGCTTCACTACTGCTCTTCTGTGCAGAGGGGTGGAAGGCAAAGATAATAGGGTTCCTGGTTTTGATCGAGATTAATGCCTTAAACATCGTTGTTGAAGTAGGATTTGTTACAGGTGTAACACCAGCAATGACGCCCACTGGTTCAGCAATTTCGATTATTCCCTCATTGGTATCTTCATTAATAATTCCAACCGTTTTATCGTATTTAATATTATGGTATACAAACTCGGTAGCGAACATATTCTTGATAATTTTATCTTCATAAACGCCTCTTTTCGTTTCCTCAAAAGCCATTTTCGCAAGTTGCATATGCTGATCCATACCTGCAAGAGCCATTTCTTTAACTATTTCATCAATCATTTCCTGAGAAAAATGACTGAATTCTTTCAGAGCGGATAATCCATTAGCGACTAATTCATCAATCATAGGGGTGACAGGTTGTTTTTCCTGAATGACGTTTAATTTAGTTGACATGTTAACCCTCCATTCCAAGTTTGTGAATGTTTTCACAAACTATTTATAACTGAATCTTACCATGTAAAATTCATTATAGATTGATAAAAATTGTCTTTTGTATGAACGTTATAAAAAATGGATTTTACTCAAAGAATTTAAAGTACGATTAAACAAAAAACAAAAAAATTGCTAAACTAGTAGTAATAGGAGGGATGAACGAATGAACATTATCATTATCGGCGGTGGTATTGGAGGACTATGTACAGCCGTTTCTCTACAAAAGCAGGGGTTATCCGTTCAAGTGTATGAGGCAGCTGCTTCTTTCCAACCTGTGGGCGCTGGAATAGGGTTAGGTTCGAACGCTATGCAGGCGTTGATGGAGATTGGGGTGGGAAAAGAGATAGTTGCTAAAGGTTATGTGCTGCATTCACAGCTTTTTCAAAATGCACAGGGTCGAACGTTAAATTCAATTGATTTTAGTAAATTAAAGGAGAAATTTGACCAAGAAAATATTACGATTCATCGAGTGGATTTACACCGGACTTTATTGGAAGCTTTAGAACCTAACACAATATACTATAAAAAGAAATGTGTATCTATTGAACAAAAACAAGACAAGGTATACGCCTTTTTTGAAGACGGTACGACCGCAACTGCTGACTTCCTCATTGCTGCTGATGGAATCCATTCTCCTATCCGCCAGCAGCTTATACCAGGATCCACACCTCGGTATGCCGGGTATACATGTTGGAGAGGCATGACTGAAAATAAGGGAAGAGTAATCGAATACACATCGACAGAACTTTGGTCCACGAAAGGTCGATTCGGAATGGCTCCTCTGAAAAATGGACAGGTCTATTGGTTTGCATGTATTAATACACCTGAAAGAAACCCAACCTATCAAAATCTCAAGCCTACTGAAATAGCTGATTTGTTTAATCACTTTCCCAAGGTCGTACCGGACATCATTCGTGGTACTACTGCTGAACATATTCTCCATCATGATATTTATGATATCAAGCCGCTCAGTCAATTCTCTTTTGACAGAGTCATTCTATTAGGAGATGCAGCACATGCCACCACACCGAATATGGGACAAGGAGCAGGACAAGCAATAGAAGATGCCCTTGCACTTAGTAATGGCTTTAAGCAATATAAAGAATTGGAAAAAGTATTGACTTACTACGAAAAGAAACGATTGAAACATACAGCAAAAGTCATCAGACTCTCTCATCAAATCGGTGCTGCAACACAGATACGTTCCCGCTTACTCGCTGGAACCCGTGACTTTTTATTTCCATTCATCCCGTCGAACGTGCTGCTTTGGAGATTGAAATTTTTATATGAAAGTAAATAATTTATTTTCTTACACAAATACTTGAACCAAAGGAGTTCAAGTATAAGCTGAAAAAAAAATCGCTGACCTCCTGACTGCCAGTGAACATTGGGTATTAACAATTCACTTCGTGGTGGATATTTTCATCAAAAGCAAATAAAGGAGCACGTTACTAAGCAGTGATTTTTTGTGAGGTAAAATGAACTATTGGAGAAAAAACTCTATCCCTGCTCAACTATTGCTGTCGATTAGAATAGAGAATTCGGTTAAAACATATGAACTTTATATTTTTTCAAATCCAAGAACTGTATGAACTCCTTTGCCAAATAATGTGGAGAATGATTTTTTCCTTCTTGTAGCCTGTATAGGATAAGACCGACTATCAGACCAGATACATAATAGGCATACATGTCTTTTCCAGCATGGATATCAATTTGTTGGCTTAAATAAAAGTCACTTAACACATTTAGGATTTCTGGAATGGAATCGGGGACCCCATACTTGCCATTAATGAAATGAATGATGGATCTATGTTCCGAAAGATAGGAAAATAATTGTATAAGTACATCTTCAGCTTGTGCGATGGTATAAGTCTCAGGCTTTGTATCAAGTGTCAGAATTCCGATGATATCCGAACAGGTTTTGTGGATAGTGGCTTTGAACAAGTCCTCAATACTCGAATAGTGGTCATAAAAAGTGGCACGGCGGATATCACTTCTGCGAGTGATATCAGAAATTGTTAATTTAGAATAGTCTTCTTGTTCCATAATCAAATCAATCATTGCTACTTGCAAAGCTTGTCTCGTACGAATGACGCGTCGATCGATGCGAACTTCCTTATTCTTAGGTTTAATTGATGAACCAAAAATCCAATAATAACGTTTCTGGCTGACAAGTTCCCAATATTGCTGGCTAATCAATTCAGGAGAAGATTTCATTCCTTCTTTGAACCAGTAGAGAATGATGGCATAAGTATAGAGAGTTCGATAATGTACATACATATCTTTTGACGTGTCTGAAAGGTCCGTCTTTTCGGGTGTCAACATAACTTCCGTATTGAATACTTCAATGAAGAACGAATGGAAATTAATATAGGGTATATTACTACGATTCAGCATGTTCCTAAAAAAGGGGACATGATCCGCCACATACGACAAGGCCGGAAGAACCTGCAAGTTTATTTTTTGAGGTTGATGTAATCTAAATC
>NZ_AJTN02000182.1 GCF_000305495.1 Peribacillus psychrosaccharolyticus ATCC 23296
ATTTATATAGTCAAATTGGTATTTTACATATGGATCAGAAAGACTGAAACCTAGAAAAATTATTGTGTTATCTCCAATTATTTTTCTTAGCTCTTCAATTGCTGATTTATGTGGAGAATTTTCTGAATATAAGTTATTATATTCCTCCCTAAATAAAACACAGGTTGCTGGCTCAGATATACAACCGTGTAATTTATATATATATTGCTCATAGGTACTTAACTTGTTTACGTGAAAATCGCTATCATATATAACCTTTTTAAACGTAGGATTACTTATTTCTAATGCTTTATCATAATTTGTCGTAATTAACTTTGTTGATATTTCACCAATTTTTTTTTGTCTCTCTAATAGTTCATCTCTTCCGTCAGGAGAAAATTGCTCATCTAGTATTTCCAAAATTCTACCCTTATGAGCAACTAATTTATCTAATACTTCTATTTCACTAAATAATCCGGATTCTAGTACGGGCTTTAAAGCTGATAAATCCGGGTAATCCGTTGATAAGTCTGTTAATATATCTTCAATTAATTTTTTCCAGTTCGGATAATTTAGAGGTACACTGAATCCGGAACCAATAAAAAAAATTAATTTATTATTCTTGATGGCATTCACAATTCTTGTATGCATTGTCTTTCTCCTTTTAACAGCCATAGTTTACACAACTATATTCTAACATAATATACTCGTTTTTCTACTTATTACCATATATATTTTAAAAATCACCTATATTTCATAGGTGACCATGAATTGTTACTAGATTTCATTTAAATAATTCTTCTTAACCAATTTAAAGTAAACTCTCTTTAGTACTAATTCTTCTATTAAAATGCATCACCATTCCTTCTTTTAACTACTATAGTTCACACATTAAATTCTTATTCCCCTACCATTAAATTTTTCCTTCCAGTATCCTGTCGTCATATCAGCAATCCCAACGCCTGTACGCGTTTGGGCTCCGATGAATTGACCATTTCCTATATAAATTCCAACATGCCCGTCTCTTTTATACGTATTAAAGAAGACTAAGTCACCTGGTTTTAGTTCACTTTGGGAAACTGGCTTTCCTAGGTATTTTAAGGTGTCCGTGCTGGTAGACGTCACAGGTCCTAAATCCACTCCTGCTTGTTTAAACGCCCAATGAACGAAACTAGAACAATCAAAACGCCCTCTAGCGATATCAGATTGATTACGTCCCCCACCAAAAACATAAACTGAATTTCCGATCCATCTTTTTCCCACATCGACAACCGCATTACCGGTACTACCTTCTCCACCAGTATTGATAGCAATATATCCTTTGACATATTGGTCGGCAAAGCCTAGCACTTCTTCTACATACCAATCCGCATGGTTATAGGTAAAAACCGCCTCCCTTATTCGTCCTTCTGCTGCACCATTGGCAGCAAGATAGTTTGCTGCCGAAAAAATGGCATCCTCTACATCCCATGGATCAGCTTTCCCATCCCCATTCGCATCCACCCCGTACCCACCATACTTTTGAATCATAGCTGGATCAGTCAGGATTTTGTCAGGAATACCTGCGTTACCTAAACGGTCTCCCCCAGGATAACGCCAGCCAATCCAGGTTAAAGGCATAAACTGAAAATGACCAATTGCCCCAACTGGAGATTTCATCGTTGGCAACGTAGAAAAGACTGTTTCCACTCGATGGTGTGCCGCAAGTAAATTCCAAGGCACCCCGTATTTTTCTTGAGCTGCTTGATAGATGGGGATAAATTGAGCTGGGATTTCATCTGATCCGAACTTCGAAATCTCGCCGCCATAATAGCCCTCACCTATGGCTCCCTCTTGATCAGCACCTACAGAAGATAAAACAACAAACGCGATCATAATAAGTCCGGCAAGTAAGATAAGAACAGCTGCGACGATGCCTAAAATAACAGGAAGTCCTATCGTTGAACCGACTGCAGCCGTTGCTTTTGTGGCTGCGGCATTGATTACCTTTTTCCCTATTCTTTTTGTTGCTGCCTTACCGGCTGCACCAGCCGCACTTTTTAAGGCTGAACTCCCGTCCGTTTCATGGTCATTAGGATCATTAATTGGGGACATTCACTCTCACATCCTCTACTCTCCATTCTCCATTCACTTTACGTAAGCCCACTAAATACCAATCTTCTATTTGTTGTTTACTCTTATTATCGTTTGATTTGGCTTCCCCTCTAGCAATGACGTTCCACCGGGCAATAGTGCTGCTTTTATTAACGACCGGCGTAACTTCTGTACTTCCTACTGTCAGATAGGATCGTTCTAGTACTTCTCTTCTTCCATTACGCTCCATTTTTTCATACAAATCCTCGGTCATAAATGGTTTCGCCTTTTCTAAATACGCCTGTGGTTGATCTGCGTTGTACGAATGGAATGCGGTAACAAATTGAATCGCTATGTTTTTTGTCGTCGCTAACTCTTTTTCAGAAAAATGTTCCGTTTGATCATATTCATTTTTTCCTTCAGTAGAATCCTTCAACTTCGACTCACCGTAAGCAGAGTCTAATATTTTGCCTTCATTAGTTGATTCACTTTCACCTATAAGTGCCTGATTATCTGCTTTTTTTCCTTTGTCCATATATCGATAGATACTTGAGAATATAAAACCTACTAATAGAAAAATAGTCAGAAGAAAAAGAAACAGTTTCATACGATCAGCTTTACTATTATGAACATCCCAACCAAACATACTAACTCCTCCTTATCCTCTAATTACTCCCTCTCTCTATCCGTGTTGTTCGAATTTTCTCGGTTACTGGTTGTATTGACTTGATCACGATTTACTTGATTACTCGTATTCTCTCGCATAGTTTGTTCACTGCGATTGGTCACATTTCTTGATATACTCTCCCTTTCGGTATTATTTTTTTTCTAGTACGATTGATTTCTCTCGTTTTATGACTCGATTCAGTTACATGATTTAGGATCCGTTCAGTAGCTTCATTACGAATCATTTGACGGTTAACCCGATCATTTATATTTCTCCGGTTTTCATTCACATTCACTTGTTCACGATTAATGATATCTTGTGATACTTCTCGATCTGTTGAAAGGTCAACTGTCCGTCGCTCTGTAGGTTGCTTTCTTTGTTCATCATTTAACTGCTCATCGCTAGTCCTATTCCTCAATCTAGCATGCCTGGCGTTCATTCTATTTTCAAAATATGCCCTCGTTTCTTCTCTTTCTCTGTCCGAGGAAGCTGCAACTTCACTTGAATGATCTTGTAACAAGGGCCGTTCTGCTAACGGAGCATTAGACATTCCTCCTGTTTCTCTACGGCGACGAACATCATCCAGTTGAACGATACTATCTTGATTAGCTGTTGGATCCTCGGCCTTTCGATTCATTAACGGTTTTTCATCTGTATTTGCCTTTTCAACCGCATTCTTTCCATAATTATTCCTGTAGTTTTGGAACGTTTCCTGATCCATCGTACCGATATGAAGCTCATACTCTTCCGGGTGTGCAGCTAAAAACATTGATTTTTGTTTATCTAATTGTTCTCGAGTTAGCTGCTTTCGCTCTGCTAATTCTCTTGGAGATAGCTTTCCAATTCTACTACGTCCAACTTGACGACTGGCCAAAGGTTGATTTCGAATCTTCCCCTGCCTGCTGTTAGGCTGGTCAATAGCATTTTTAGCCTGACCAATTGTGTTTTTCACTTGATTGTATTTCTGTTTATAACTCTGTAAAGTTGCTCCTGTACTGCTTTCTACGTTTCCTACTACAGTAGACACCAGATTAAAGAGCTCTTTTCGTTTAGCCCATATCCCTACAAAACAAATAATTTGAAGAAGCATCATACCTAAATACCCCAAATCGCCTGATTCTGTGGCACGATATAAGATCGCAGAGATTCCAAATAAAATGGTTAACAGTAAGGCAATAGCGATTTTCATCAGCTGAGCATGTAACACCTTCATCGCCCAATCAATAGCTGATTGCTGCCATTTTGGAATTAACGCCATTAGTAATGGGACTGGTGCAAAAAGAACCAATGCAAGGAAAATCATTTGGTATAAAATGATAGACCCCGAAACCATCAGTAAGAAGATTCCGATAATCGTGTTGGCTATAAACAACAAAGGAACAAACCCAGAACGCTGAGAAACCCCATCTATAGACATCATCGGATTTTTTTGTTGTTCTACTTCTTCCTGAACTTTATTATTTCTTTCTTCATCGTTTAAAAAAGGATCAATAGAAAGAAGCGCATTCACCCTATCTTCCTCCACCTCTGTCGTACCATATTGCATCAACAAATAAGGTTTTTTTATCATTAAATCAAACATTTGATTCCGAATGGTCGCTATTCCTTCTTCTTTTGAATAAGAAGAACCCGGATTAACAATACTTGCAGAAACGGCGAGTATATTGCTTTGAAGATTGCTTGACCAGTCATTAATTCCTTTTAATATCGTGGATGCGTTGGAAAAAAAGCCAAGTGCGAAAACAAAAATGATGATCGATGAAAGCAATCCACTCCATGCACGACTGCTTTCTCGTTTTACCATTCCCACATAGGTAGCCCATGCTCCTACGAGTCCTATCATAAATGTAACCAGTAATGGCCATAATCCGTTTTCCATAAAACCACTAGGTCCAAAACCAGCTATATTTTGGATGGCCATACCGATTTCGTCAGAAACAGTAGAAACAAAATCAAGTTCAAACGATTCTTGAACAATCTTCATCGTAAAATTTGCTAATAGAACATTGACATTCCAGATTGAATTAACAATTTCCATTAAAGCAATATAAATTTGTTTTCCTGCCCCATCTGCCCAATTCCATGGCATCCAGTCTCCATCCGTATCTACCCAAGTATCTAATTTATAGTGATTCTGTGGATACTCATTGTATTGAAGTTCAATTTCACCTATTTTTTTTGTATTTTGATCTTGTGGTACCAGATTATCTTGAAGACTCTCTGCCGAAGCTGAAACCTGAAGCGTCATAAAGAAGACAAGGGACAATGACAGAAATCTTATTAGTAATTTCATTCATCATGCAACTCCCTAAGTACTTTTGGTTTCAAATCTTCAACAAGTCTATCAAAATCAACTATGTTCCCGTATTTAGTGCGTTTCCACCCACTTTCAGTCTTAATAACCTCCATTTTATCCGTTCTTAATTTTTCTTTATCAGTAGGATCTTGAAATTCAATTTTATAAAAATAATTTTCATTAGTTGCTTTCCATTCAGTCAAAGTATACTTTTTGATTGTGTCTTTTCTTTCAGCATTTTGATTTTGATCTAATGCAGTAGTCTTTTTATCTAGTAACTCTACCATCTTTGATTGATCGTTTTGAATTTGTGCATTGACCCATTTAATTGGTATATCAGCTGGTCCACTTTCATCCACCTCATTCTTGCCGCAAGCTGCAGTAATCAGGACTAGAAATGAAATACTAAAGATATAAAGTAGTTTTTTCATATAAACACGCCTTCCTTTTTGGGTTTTTCAATATCTATGGGCTTTAGGCCGTCTATTGGAAGTTTCCCATCAGGAATCATGTCACCATTTTGCGTTAAATCTTCTATCGGGGGACGGGTATCGAAGGCATCAAATAAATCTTTAAACAACGCATTAATAGCAACCACTCCGACACGCCCCGTAATGTCTTGGAAGAGACATTGACCATTCTGAAGTTCTCTCAAGGTGGACGCATTGTATTCTGTATTCTTCAGGTTTAACAAGGAGAGCACATTTTCAATTTCAGTTGGATCAGTACTCCGAAAAGCAAATTTCATCCCAATATTGTTCTTCAATTTTTCATCCAGTAAATCATTAGCATTCTGAGTCACAAAGTAAATCCCCGCATTCATCGCCCGCCCGGCACGGACAAGTCTTGTGGCTAAATGACTTCCCTGACTTGTATTTAAGACAGCCCAGGCTTCATCAAGTAAGACGGTTTTAAAGATACGGCGGTCACTATGGATAAATTTCAAGGCAAAGGATGAAATCGGCAGCATCATCGCAACAGACAGCATTTCTGAAAGATTATATTTCTCTTGAGGTGTATCCGGTGCGGGTAATTCAAGGTTTTGGATTTGCAGTACATTCAACGCTGTTTGAAGGTTAATCGCTGAATCATTTTCCCCGTCACCAAATAAGAGGGGCGCAAAGGATAACTCACTGAATGAACGTATGTGTTCACCTAACTGTCTAGCCGTTTTATCCTCGTTAGACAAAAGGGTTTGAACCACCTTACTTAAACAGGGTTTCTCTCCTTCTGCTACCTCCCGTACAGCCTGTGTCAGTTTCGGAAACCGTTCCGAATCATCTAGTCTCACACCCGTAAGGAATGTCAAAATATCAAGGGCCAGGGTTTCAGCTTCTTTGATGTCATGGTGTATGGAAAATGGATCTAAACGCCCCTTATCCTCGGGCTTCGTAGAAAGCGATATGATATTGACTTGGTCGCCTAAGTCGTATAAATCATCCTTCCAATTCCCGCGTTCCCCTTTCGGATCAATGACCAGCGCCTTCCCTCCTGAAAGGACCGATAGGTACGTGATTAAGTTAGCGCTGAAAGATTTCCCTCCCCCTAATGAACCGAGAAAGGCGGCTGAAAGGGCGTTGGTCTTGGTTCCACGAATCCCTTGTGCAGCTCTATTCGGCATGATATAAACAGGCTGATCAAGTATCCCAGTGCTTCCAATAAAGAACCCTTCTCCATCTCCCAATTGCTTGGTAGCACCAAACATAGAGCCAGCAACCGTGGCCGGTTCCATGAAATGAACATAATCTTTAATATATCGCTTTGCACCAGGAAGAAATTCATTAAACGCTAACCACTGATCCCCATATGGTTGTTCCACCTGAAACATCATATCTTGATACATATCCTTGACGGTATCACACCGACGTTTTAGCTCATCTTCATCTGCTGCTGAAATGGCAAGGATGATGGACGTTTTAATGAGGGGCATACGGGATTTTTGCAAATGAGCTTCTAATTCATGCGCTTCTTGCCTGCCTTCTAACACATTTAATCCCGTATCATTGCCCGTTTCCCTTGCATGACGGTCTTGATCTTTCAATTCTTTTTGTTTATTTCGAATAGCAGATAAAGCTTTTCGATTATCCATGGTTTCCGTACGAACACTGATTTCGACCGGGAAATCAAGGTTTTGAATGACATACATCCATTCCTCTCCTGGAAATTGCAATTCATACGGTACATTCGCAATCGTTAAAAAAGCAACATGTCCTTCAACTTCTTCCCCTTCATGCATTTGTTTGAGCACTAAACTGCGTTTCGGTGAATCATCCACCAATCCTTCCGATAAACGTAATACGTCATGATACAACGGGCGGCGAACCGTCATTCCACCTTCCTTATACTCTGTGTATTTCACGCTGTAAGCTGGGCTCCAATTCTTAATAATCGGCGCTTTGCCGATGGATCGATACCAATTTCGACGAACAAGCCATTGAATATCCTCTTCCGTGACAGGTTCAGCTCCTAACCTGGTGGACACCTTATTAAAAACACGTCGTTCAGCTTTCCGATATCGGTTGATTTCATCTTCAAGTATTTCCGGTACATCAAGGCCTGATGCTTCATTTACTCCGCCAATAAATTCTTTCCACGCTTCTTTTATATCCTGTAGGATGGACGCTTTTTTCTTTGTGCCATCAGGTTTCAGCAGCTTTACCCCAATATAAAAACGGTATTCTGTGCCTTCTTTCCCCAACATTCTCTCTAACTGAACGGCAGCATCATCCGTATGCTTAACCGAAGCTTCTTTTAACGACCCGAACAGTTTAGCTTTGAATCGTTCATGCTTCTCATGAATGGACTGGAAGCTTGGAACCACAAGTAAATGTGTATCTAAGTTGATTTGCCAAAAAAAGGCTTTAATCTTCGTAAAAATCATGTCTTTTTCATCATCAGCTAAAAAATCATAATTGTAGCCGGCTAGCTGATAGTACGCCCAACATGATCCATCCTGAGAAAACACCAGATTCCCTTCGAAATATTTAATGGGAAATTCAATGCTCATCAGCTTCACCCCTCTCTTCATAACTCAAGTGACGATAACCGACTTTATCCGAATATTTATATGGCTTTTTGATATCCGACACTTCTTGATATCGATTTCGGTAATGTGGTGATAACTGGAATTGAAGCACGGTGGTAAAAAACCGATGCGGCGCTTTACCGTCTAATAATTGTTTTGTAAAAAACCATGCGAATAATCCCGGTAAAAAAAGATATTCAACCAATCCGAAATCTAGCAAACTAAAAGGGGGGAAATGGTTGAGTATCCAAACTAGAAAAAATCCACCTGCGAAAAATCCGATCTGCCGGTACGTCAAAGGGATCGGCAGTGGGATATCTTGAATCCCATATAAAACCTTTTCTACTTTCCAAACACTATTATAGGTTCGTAGTATTTTAGGCTTCATGGTACCTCCTCACTTTCGTCTGTCTCATGAGCTCCCGAATACAGTCGTCCACAATTTGGACCCTAAATCTTTGACACTATCAGGCGTAAATACAAATACCCCCACAATCATGGCAAAGATGGCAAAGCCCACGAATTTAGAAAACTCGCGTCTAACCAAGAAGAAGATAGCCAAAGCACCAATGATCACCAAGAATAATGCACCTACTTGCGTAGAAAACCACTCTTGAATATTTTCTCCAAAATTCATAATCTCCCATCCTCCTACTAGTATTATTGATTTTTCATAGTCTTAACAAACCAACGATTTTCTTCTTTCACCAGCACTAATTCATAGGGGTAAACAACCTGGGCCTTTGATAGATTTTCTTGAAAAACAACCGTCGCAAAGACACGATATTCATCCTCTGCTTCACCTGGCTTAATCACTGTATTTTTCACTTCTTTAAAAGTGATAATACCGTTCATGGAGTGAATCTCTTCACCTTTGACGTAATAAGAAAGTTCCTCTTGAGTTCCAGTGGTATAGATTTTAAAGAAGGTAGTTAGTCCGGCTGTAATTTCATCTTGAAGGAGGGGACCAGTGAGCTTTCCATTTTCATCAACTAGAGCTTCCGACGTCAATAAAGGCTTTTCCGGGGCGGCTGTAAAGTAAGGGATTTTATGAACAACAAATGACTTACCATCTGTTTTAATGGGGATGACGAAGTATTTTTCAAACGGTCCTGATGTTTTTTCCTCTGCTTTTGGTGCTTTTTCTTTCTTTTCTTTAGCTTTTGCAACGGCTTTTGGGTCAGGCGGTATGATTTTCGTTAACATATGTTGCACACGAAGGGTAATCAATGCTGTATCTTTTCCTGTCTCTTCGACATTCCATACCTGGGATTCAGATAGCGTACTGTTCCAGCGCATTTCGTCAAATGAAAGGCCAGCTTGTTCGTCTAATCCTGTAGCTAGAAACGGCTGTAACCGTTCAACACGTTTTATTTTGGCTTCATTCGTATTTTGCCAATCAAAATAATGAAGAGCAAAATTTTCGGCAAATGACTGTGAACCCTCACTAGCTGCATGATTGATTGTCTTTTCAATGGTCTTCACCGATTTAACTTCAGCTTGTTGCGTGGAAGCAGCATTTCCCACGCGAATGATAGCAACGACCGATAGGAACAGTACCAAGAAAAAGCCGGTCCAAAAAGCTCCTTTGATTACCTTTTTTCTCAGAACAGTTTTTGGGTATTCACGTTTTTTCATGAGGGCCCTCCTTTACTTCATCATTTCATTCATCGCATCTTTTCGCCGTTCCTTCCGATTCGTCTCTTCACCTATAGCCCACACACCTATACAGATAAAGCTGATTACACCAAGCGTTGTCCAAAGGCCATGTTTCACATAAAATCCTTTTATCATGCTTAGTAAATCATCAGCTGCATCTGCAAAAACAGGGAATCTCTCATAGGCAATTTGAAAGCATACATACCCGATCGTCACCATGACGGCCAAGACAATAATCACAACGATCATCCTTCGTACAAACGCCGTCAGCATGTCTTTAATCGTGCTTCCGGTTGGTGTAGAACCACGTTTCACTTTGTAACCCACGTTCTCACCTCCTCTCAAAATATACCGGTAAGGCTATTTCTCAATTTGGTTTCATTTATCCATGTCAATATCACTCTATTTTTTTATATAGACTATATAAATGATTAGGATCCGTTGAATTTTTCGACTTCCATATCTCTCCATATGGATTCGTGGTAACCTCTGCAAACGTTGCGAATAATAAACTGCCTCCTATTTTCTCAATTTCCCGAGTATCTGCCTTTTTTGCGTTTTCACAGAGTTTATTGCGTTCCGTATCATTATTAGAGATAAATAAAACACGGACAACTCGAACTCCATCACCAAAAATCGCATCATTTTCAAACGCTTTTTTTCGTACATATTCGTTATAACGCCTGATCTTATTCAGCGTTACATCGATCCTTTGTCTACTTCTCTCTAACTCTACAAAAAATAAAAATTTAATCGTTTGCCCGTTTACGTCTCTTTCTAATAGAAAAGCTCCATCTGGTCGAATAACGGTAGTGGCTGGCTGCTTTTTCTTCCCTTCCTTATCTGTTAAAAATTCACCATAATTACGAAAGGCACGTCGTTCAGAAAAATACTCAGTAAAACGATAAAAGTCGTCTTTTAGCGAGGCATATACTGCTTGAACATGTGACATTCTCAGCGAATGAAAGATATAAGTCGGTGTTCTTTGTGTCCAGCGCGTATCCCAATCTGCTTCACCTAAAATCTCCTTTACTTCTTGAACACCTTTTGAATCTAAAGTATAAACAAGGCGGTCTCTTCCTTGTACGGTGGCTTTGGCAACCGGAAACGATTTAACATATCCTTCTGTTTCCATGGTTCTCATTTGCTTGGAAATCCAATATTTACTGTATGACTTTCCTTCTGGATGAACATAGATATATTTTTCTAAATAATCATAATCAAGAAAGACTAGATCATGTAACGAGGCAAATAATAATTCTTCCAGATCTCCTATTCGTTTTACCATTATTATCCCCCTACACCCATAAATCATCTTTGGTAATGGACACTTTTCCAGTGTCT
Source organism: Peribacillus psychrosaccharolyticus ATCC 23296 (assembly GCF_000305495.1). Classification (GTDB taxonomy): domain Bacteria; phylum Bacillota; class Bacilli; order Bacillales; family DSM-1321; genus Peribacillus; species Peribacillus psychrosaccharolyticus. The sequence goes on from NZ_AJTN02000182.1 coordinate 11,044, forward strand.
TTCAGCTGTTCCTCTTTCGAATCATCTTTGCTCACACTTGAAGATTTTTCTGGCATAGACTGTTCGGTTTCTTGCTGCGTTCGTTCCAAATCGAGAAATAATAGGTCCTCAAATACATCGGATGATTGAACAATGCTTTCGTTTAGGTCTAAATCATCCATTCGATTAACCATATCTGTATCATCCACATCATCCATAAGCATAGAAAGAGACTTCTCACTTTCTAAGACATCTGTTAGGCTTTCATTTTCGTTATCTTCATCTAAAAGGAGGTAGTCATCTACTTCAACATGTTCTTCTTGCTTAGTTAAATCACCAACAGTTGAAACAGCCTGTCTTTCTATTGCTTCTGCTTCATCAGCTGTACGTTCTTTAATATCCGGAATAAATTCTTCATATAAAGCAGGCCCAGGAGCTTTCATACGGATTAAGAAAGGCCTTGTCCGTTCGTTCTCTACTTGCATACGCATATAAGCATGAAACGGCTCTACTTGTAGATAATCCGACTCTTCCAGTACTTCTGAAGGCATAGATCGATTTACATATTCGGCATCGTCCGGTTCACCTAACCGAAAAGACACTAATGTTCCGAAATTTCTGAAAATTGCAGACGCGACTTCTTTTGGAAGTTGATCCTTAATTCCTTGCATACCCAAAATAATAGAAACTTTATATTTCCGAAGCTCCGATGCAAAAGATTCGATCGCATCGATACTATGTTCCATCAAGGTTGGCGCCTCATCTACCATAACGAAATGATAAGGGAGTTGATCCCTCTCAGGAGCAGGGGTATCAGCTCTGCTTTTACCGGCTAGCTCCGCAAATGTTAAACACATGGAACCAATTAACTTCTTTTCATCACTCGTTAATTCGGATAAATCTAGTAAATTAATCATCCCTTGGTCCATGCTTTCACGGAATCGCAAACCATTCGTTTTAGCCCGTAACATGTTCCCTAATACACTGGATAACGTAATTTTACGTAATTTATTTAAGGTGGAATTGGTTTTTGCTTGAAGGTCTCGCTCCTTAAGCGTTTGGATATTAGCAAAATAGAGATACAGGTCATTTTCAATGGGGTCTTCGCGGTTTAAACGCTCCAATACAGTTTCCCGATAATCTGGATCGCTCAAAAGGCGCTGAAGGTTAGGTAGACTCGCTTCACCCAATCGTTGTAACGCAATGCCGCCATTTAAAAAATTATCATCAATATTGGGTCCCCAAAAATCCTTCCACGTTCGTTTCAGTACGTCAGCTACCGTTTGGGCAATTTTATCTTCGGCAGAAGCAAAATCCACATCGTACACGTTAAATGGAACCTTGCCTTCAGAAAACTTGATATATCGAACAAGATGTTGCTTTTCAGGAGGAATCCTCGCTGCAATGTCCTGGCACAAATCACCATGAGGATCAATAATCGTTCCTCCTATATGGGTTCCAGCTCCTTCAAGATGGAGTAAATCCTCTACCAAGTTATACATGGCAGTAGATTTCCCCATACCTGACATTCCCATAAAAGCAGCGTGATAGCGTAAAGTACCAAGATCAAACATGACCTCATTTTTCTTTCCATGATAGGCATGTTCTCCTAAAGGGATAGCTAGCACCGGATCGACCTTCATATGTTTCAATTCCTTAGGTAACGGGGTCGATTTCATTTTTAGCCGATTTAATTTATTGCTATGAACCCTCTCGCTGGGAAGCCTCATAATGGCAGCCATTTCTTCTGAACCTAGAATCAAACGCTTTTTCATTCGCTCCATTGAATAGAGACGATGACGATATTCCCATCTATATAAGGGACGTAACGTACGAAACCACCACCACTCGCGGCCTTTCAATTGATTTAATCGTCCACTAGAAAAGGTACCAATCGATCCTTTTGCACTTTTGATTAAATGGTTGGAGTCTTGCTGGCCATTTCCAAAAGCGATAACCTTGATCCCTAACCTCGAAAGTACCCGCGTAGCTTTACCTTCAATAGCAGATAAATATAATTCATTGTCATGCTCTAACGTTTCATCCGCCTCACCCTGCTTATGAAACTGACGAACAATCCCTCTAAAACTTTTCTCTGTGCGATAGGCAGGCTGTACAAGAAATTGCATATGAATTTCCTGGCCTTCTTCTAAACCCTCCAAAAATTCAATAATTTCAGCTTGTGTATCCACCACTTCATTATGGTAAGTCTTAATGGGAACGGTCCAATGACTCTCAGTAAAGAGTTTAGTTGCTGCATGGGGACGAGAAAAATCAACTGGATAATCCTCAACCTCTACAATCTCGACTTCTGAATGTTCAGCGTAGTATTTACTTTTAAACGCTTTCCCTATCTGTTCATCGGGCACCCAAACAAAGTACCTGATCTGTTCTTTAGTCGCAACAATTTCCCAGCTTATCCACTCTTGTTTAAGAACTCTTCGATACCAGGGACGCGTCAAAAAACTCAACATCGTTGTCCATGCCGTTTCATCCTTAAAGTACAAAATCTTCGCATCCATCGTTGTTCTTAACTCATAGACTTTTCCTTCTTTCGGAATCAAAAAGGGCAATAAATGATATCTCAATTATCCTCACCTTCTCTCAAAACCATTCTCAACTATAAACTAATATTCTCACCTAAACATTTTCTACCACTGAAACCTCCAAATACCCTTAAGATCCCTCTCTACTCTACTCTCTACTCTCTACTCTACTCTCTCTCTACTCTCTCTATACTCTCTCTATACTCTACTCTCTCACCACCACCATCCCCCATAATCTATTAAAATCGGGTAAGTGGATTATTTATCTAAGGTCCTGTTAAATGATCACGGAATACGCCTTACCGTTCCGTGATCATTTAACAGGACCTGGCCTCACTTTGCGGCCAAAAGGAGTTGTATTTGATGTTGGGGATGGTGGTGGTGTCTGTTACAACATGAAATACAACATATAATACAAGCCTTGACACAACTCGATTTTAGCATATATGTAAATAATTGGAAAGAGACTTTCTTCCTAACTTTAGGAACACATGTTCTGTTAGTAAAGATCTAAATACCTAAAATAAGAATCTATAATTTTTTCAATCCAAAACCACAAACAAAGATCCATTCTCAACCATAAATCGCTCAAACATGTAAACATAAAGGCATGTAGTTAACCAAAAGAATCTTGGCCCAGATTCATTCACAATCCAAACATTTTTTAAGAATTACTATAAATAAAAAACATAATGAATAAGCTTCAATAACCTATTCTTTTAGCATTTCTAAGGACAAAATAAGTTCTTAGATTATCCACCAGACAGTAATAGTACCCTCAACATTTAAATACCAGCAGACTATCAGTACCAATAAATTTAAGTATTACGCACAATCCTCCACTCATCCAACAAATAAATAGTCATGAAGGGAAAAAGTACTAAGCCAGTAAAAAGTTCTCTGGAAGGATCCTAATAGAACTCCACAGGTCATAACCCTGAAAAAGATAAAACTAGCAGGAAGGATACTATAGATATGTATTGGCAGATTGGCTCATTAAATTCAACCAAGTTTTTTAGCTACTGGAGGAGATGCACCTGATCGATAAAGAATGTCCACCTCAGAAAGCACTAATTGCTGTTCTAGCGAGGGAAACGTTAGTCTGCGAGGGAATGGATTAGGTTCCGGTAACAATTCTCCAAACGTTAATTGCGCATGCTCAATCTGTTTCTTTCGAAACAGCAGCAAACTTCTAAACAACATAGAACGACTTGCTAGCTTGGTCCGTGCACCTCGTCCTTGACCAACCGTACGCTTTATTAGCTTAGTTGAACGCTTCAGAACTTCTTTCAAGGTGGAAACAGCCATTCCATAGGTCTTCGCAAGCATGGTTAAAGAACCCTCAAAGAATGGCTCTTCAGGGCTTGTATGATTTTTCAAATAGCTGATTATATCTTCTTCTCGTTCATCATAATGAGACCGTATACGTTCTTCACGCGGTTTTTTAAATTTATACCAGCCTTCCTTTCCTTGAAATTTCACTTGACCATCTGTCCATAACTCTAGTAAGCCTTCTACATAAGAACGTTTTACACCCTTATACCGTCCAGAATAGGCACTTTTTATGGTCCGTTCAAATTCTGTTTTTTTTAGGGAATGTTCCAAATTGCTATTAAACTGATCCAGTTCATCATAAGCTTCCTCAATTGGCCGTTCACTCATGTAATTAGCTAAAGCAAGCGTAAGCAGTGCGTTGTTCCGACTTGCACTGTGATACCCTTGGTTAATGCCTGTAGAAGTAAGGAGCGCACGATACCAATCTGCAGACGTAGCCTGAAAGGTTGACGTACGATCATAAACTACATGCAAAAACTTTCGTTTTTCTTGTTCTTCAAATGTTTTCGACCAGCTCAAAAGCTTGCTGGTATTGGCAGGTTCGTCATAGAAGTCCAGTACATTATCCTCCCTGGGAATTCGATAAAAACCAAATGGCACACAATTTGTATCAACCGGTACATAAGTAGAAAGAGCTTTACGAATATTATCGGATAATCGTTCTGCTACTCTCAAAGACTTGTAATCTTGATTTTTATGAATATAGAAAGGAGTCTCTAGAACGTAAAATACCTGGAATCCTCTAGGAGTTTCCAGTAATAGATTTGGGCGTGGCAGCCCCAATTCTTCGCAGCCCAAATACAAGGCATAGAGATCCACTTCTTTTGTATCTATATCAAAACCTATTACATTAATTTGCTTGAGGTTTTCCCTAGTATGTCCTTTAATCAATCTTTTCTTAAAATCATAGTAGGTTCCACCCCTATATGTATTTGGAGTCCAATGGGTCAATTGTTGGGATTTTTTCTGTAGCGTTTCATAGGAAGTAACCACATAGCCTTTTCCTTGCTCAAGATCATCTTTTGAAGGAGAGACAAAGACAGCCCCTTTACGATACGGATTCTTTTCTTCCTGAGCCTCATATACTGAAACTCTATCCACTGGTGCAAAAGTTCCTTTTTTCTTATATAAATAAAGACTGTTATGGGTCATAAATTGCATAATTTCTACAATAGATAGTGGATAGCTATTGCTTCCATGCATCGTAATGGCCATCTTCTCACCTTCTTTCCTAAAAAAAATAGATATGATTCAAAATTCATCAAATGTATACACGTTTCGCTCAATAATCTAGTAAGACTAAGTATAACGAACTCGATTTTTGTAAAATGGCCCTCTCTAAGGAAAATGCACCAAAAAAAAAGACCCTCTGAAGCCATACAGGCCAAGGGTTTGAAAAAAAGTTGCTATTTTTATGTCATACAGGTTCCGCTCATGTTTTGCACCAAAAATGAGGATAATGCACCAATTACGAAATTAAAAACACGCCAAAATACGAAAAGAATTGTACTGAGGCCAACTGTTTATAAAAAAACGGTAAAAAAAATACTACACAGGTTTCGCTTAACTTTTTTAATTGATGGTGCACTTTAGGTATACAGGTTTCGCTCAATTTTAAAAATCAACACCTATTTTGCACCACTTAAGATGAAATAAAAATAGAAATAAAGCCACTAAATGCTTGTATACCAAAGTTTATCTTGGTACACAGGTTTCGCTCAAGTTTAAAATGAATAAATCATTTATGTGTATTTTTATAGTAATTTACTACACAGGTTTCGCTCATTTTGACTAATTGCACCATGTTTTAAAACCTGGGGATTCTGAAAGCCAAAAAAACCTCTCTTAAACTATTCTACTCAAAAAAATAATGGCACATTTCAAGTGAAATTAAAGGTATAACCCTCTATAAAGTACGCTTTTTCTGAAGTTTGTGGAACCTGTGTAGCATGGTGCACTTTTCCTGAAGTCTGCGGATCCTGTGTAGTATGGTGCGCTTTTCCTGAAGTCTGCAGATCCTGTGTAGTATGGTGCGCTTTTCCTGAAGTCTACGGATCCTGTGTAGTATAGTGCGCTTTTCCTGAAGTCTGCAGATCCTGTGTAGTATGATGCGCTTTTTCTAAAGTCTGCGGACCCTGTGTAGTATGATGCTCTTTTCCTAAAGTCTACGGACCCTGTGCAGTATAGTGCGCTTTTCCTGAAGTCTACGGATCCTGTGTAGTATGGTGCACTTTTCCTGAAGTCTGCGGATCCTGTATAGAATGGTGCGCTTTCTCTAAAGTCTGCTCTTCCTGTGTAAGATGGTGCACTTTTCAGAGGTCATGCGGTTCCTGTGTGCGATATGGTGCGTTTTTTCTAAAGTCTGCTCTTTCCTGTGTGGGTTGGTGTACTTTTCCTGAAGTCTGCGGACCCTGTGTAGAATGGTGCTCTTTTTCTGAAGCCTGCGGAACCTGTGCAGCATATGGTGCATTTTCCTTTGATATCTGCGAAACCTGTATAGTATATGGTGCATTTTTTGCTGATATCTCTGAAACTTGTATAGTATATGGTGCATTTTAAATACCATGAGGACGCAAACTTGATATAATACTAGTAAGTGGTGCATTTCTTGCTAAAAGAATATCATTTATAGGTCAGAATTGACGAAAGGATGGGATGAATGGATTATCTACACATTCCAGACACAATGCTCTTAAATTATGAATGGCTAAAGGTTGCCATCTTCGAAGAAAATAAACATTTATTTGAAGACCGTCCCTATATCATTGAAAAATGGAAACAGAATGCTTTACTCATGACAGGAGAAGAGCAAAAGACACAGTATCCAACCGCGACAATGAGCCCTAGTTTCCGTGCATTGTATTCATTGTTTACTGAAACCTTATTTATCAAACAACCGATTAACAAGCAAATGATTAAAGACGCTGTGAAAAACTATGAGAGTACAATCCGTATCATCTTATCTAGCCACTTTTTTAAGGAATTTCCAGATAATGAAATTAAACATAGTATGAATGAAGAAAAAATTGATACAGCCTTACAGCAAGATTTTATCTATGCAAGTATGGATAAGGACTTTCATCTTATGAGGGACATCGTAACGAAAAAGAAAGTCTTTAAAGAAAGTGAGGCTGGGAACTTGTCAACTGAGATTATAGACAATCGAGGCAGAGTCAGAGGACTGGCTGAACTAAGACCTTCTGAATTACACGTAGTAGAAACCGATCAACAGAACTTATGGTTAGAATTAATCGAGTCCACTCTCAATTCTTTAGATGAAATGACGGCTGACCTTTTTGATTTGATTACATATTTATGGATGGTATCGCCTAAGAGTCCAGATGGTTTCATTGAGTTTCATAGTAACGATGCCTTAAGACTAAGAAATATGAAAAAACGGTCAGTTCATGGTCGTGAATTGGATTTTCGCGAGGAAGACCGTTTCAATATTATGAAACGAGTCGCAGCTCTTTCAAGCATTTGGGTATCACTGGGAGATCAACAGGTGAAAGTTGTCGATGCTATTGACCTTCAAGACAATGACCTCTACGCCTTTAAAGATTTTCAGAGAATGTTTGAAATTGGAAAAATGCGTATTGCCTATGATAAAAAGTCCGGAGAACCTAAAGGAATCTATGCTGTACAAGTAAAGCCGTCTCCAATTCTAACTCCCTATCTAGATGGTTCCCATCGTTCACTTGGCATCTTAGATTTACAAGTTTTTCAATACAATCACTTTACTCAAAGAGAACATAAACGGTTAACCCGTTATTTAAATGTTCAATGGAAGATAAGAACGATAAAAAACAATCTTCAGCAGCCCTTTAAAGTGTCTACACTCTTAAAAGTCATGGATTTTTCGGCTCGCTATAATGGTATACAGGTTAGGGACAAGTTTGAAAGTGTTCTAGATCAACTGCAAGCTGATTCTGTCATAAAAAGCTGGCATTATAACGAAGTGATTGACGAAGAACGAGTTGGCAAAAAAGGCTGGTTTACAAATTATTGGGTCAAAATCAATGTAACGGTCTTACCGACAGAAGGTGTTGTGAAAGAAAATCAGAAAAAAATAACGCCAGATCCCAAAACGCTCTTAAATGAAAAGATTTTAGTCCACATGAATCACGTGCAGACTCAACCTATACCTAACACCGAACAAACAATGCTCAATCATACAGATGGCATTTACAATGAATTGGCTGCAACCATTGACCAGCTAATTCCGGAAACGTCAAATTCTATTCAACAAGCCTTTGACTTTACTCAACAAACGGAAGTAGTCCTCTCTCCTGAGACAATGAAAAAAACCATGGATGATTTAAATATGAGCATTCGAAAAACGGCAGAGGAAATCGGCATTGCTCATACTACCCTCTCTCGCTACCTGAAGAAGGAAAACAAACGGCAAAACAATAAAAATGATATTAAGATGCAAAATTGGTTAAATGAACAAATAGTCACTAAAGGATAGAAGCAGGCTTTTTACTGATAGCCGAATAGCTTGTTCTTGTTTATGAATACAAATCAACAGTCCAATTCTCAAATGAATTGGACTGTTTTCCTTACATACTTACTGGTATACGTGTTCTTACTAGGTATCTTCCTCATTATCAAGAATACGGAGAATCGTATTCATCGCTTCGACATTATCCCCTTTTCGTAATTTATCGATAAAATCAATGTATAACAGTTCAAATACCCTTTCGAGCGTATATCCGTGTTTTGGTTGTATTTCTTCCAAGTCAGCCAAAAGGACTTCCCCACGCAATGCAAATTTTCTTCTCATACGTAAATGCAACGGCTGCATATCTTGATGGTTATTTTTTTGAACCATTTTAAAGACAGATTCTGTTTGCCGTTCTAAATTAGTATTTCTACCTCCTTGTCTTTCTAAAGACGTCAGCATACCTAGTATAGATTGAGGGTCTGGATTTTTTTTGACGTAATGCAAAAAGTCATTATACAAAAGATTCATTAAATCATTCTGCACAAATTCCATATCTGATAAATCCTGAACATCCTCACAAAACACTTCTGCACGTAAATATAAAGTAAGAGGAACTTGGATGGATAATATAATGATGGATGACTTATTTAATTTATGAAGAATCTTGCCAAATAGAGTAGTGGTTCCAATCAACGATAATTCATCATCAATAAGGTTAGCCTTACTGTATTTCCCCATCACTTATTCCCCCAAGCTGTTTTTTCTTATATGCTTCAACAAAAATTCGGTGAGCCGCCTTTCTAATACTACATTTCCACTCTGCCGCGTATTCACCTATTTTTTGAAATGTCTCATGATCCACCTTGCAGTGGATTGTATGAGGGAGGTCATTGTAGGTGACGTCAGGATACACAAACAGATAATGAAGGCCAAATAAGAGTATTTCCGTGCCTAACGCTGTTTTGGATCCGTTCCAGTGTTTTCTTGATTCTCTTCTAATCGTTAAATCCGTTAAATCTGATACGGGGATCTTGATATCATGGAGCTTATCCGTTCGTACTTTTCTTTTTTGAGAGTCTTGGTGATTTTTTTTAGACTGATGAAGTACCGGATTCAAATGGTTATCCTTCCTCATTCGATATTCCCCTTTCATTTAGCTATTTTCTTTGGGTTGGTTGGTCATCTGGTTATTCAATATCTTCTTTTATCTAAAGGGAGGTATAAAATCATTGAAAACCGTTAAGCCTTGAGCTAAGTGAGGTGAAATGGAATGAGTAAAGATCTCTCAAAGGAAGTGGCAAAAGAATTAGCAAAAAAGGCAGCCACCCTCCATTATTTAAAGAGTACCGAAAAACCTACAAATAAATAGCCTAGCTAAATATAATTTTAATTCCTCCCTGTTCTACAAACTTTAGACTTTTCTGTTCTGTTTTTTTACGATAGTACTGTTCTTGCCAGCACCCCTCTTCTTCTAGGGTCCAACCTGGGTGGGGGAGAGGGACGTCAGCTACTTGATGCTTTTTTAGAATAGATTGATACTCTTCTGAATGTGCAGCCACAAATAAAGCCAATCGTATCAGTTGATTTCGATCTAGTTCAGTTGCCTTATAAAGGTTTTCTATATACTCTTTATATACATCTGGATAACGGACAGTGGGCCTATACACCATTTATATACCTCCTTTATTAAAAGTGTATGGACGTCAGCTGGTCAAAATGCCTTATAAACGAAATAACAAACCACCAGTTCATTCAATACTGGTGGTTTGTTATTTCGTTTTCGTTTTTATTCACATTAAGTGCTTAAGAATCAATACTCTCCAATTTTATGTCCGACCAAAAAAGATACATATGCTACATGTAAATATAAATAAGAGTATTAATATAAATATATATATTTATATTATTTACAAATAAAAATTGTTATTTATAGGGTTTGTTCTTTTTCATACCGGGATAGGCGAACCTGAAAACCTACAACTAGTCCTCGTTTATTCGGCAGGCATTCATGTATATATGAACTCTTTTTCCTTAATCCCTCTCCCTTCGAGACCATTTACTGAACTTCTCTTATGTATCTATTTAATGGAGACGATCCTAATTTGTCTCAATGCCAATTCTAAATACTCCCAAACATATACAACGTGTTGACTCTACTATTATAAAATAAACAAATATATTTACAAATACATTAATATATATGTAAATGTTTATATTAATAATCATGTAATTGTTTACATGAATTTTCTTTCCCTTCGAAATGATTTACTAACATATCCAACGAATTGACTTTTTATTATAAAATAAATAAGTATATTAACATATACATTAATATGTATGTAAATATTTATATTAATGTATATGTTAATGATCATACTATTGTTCATGTAATTGTTTACATGAATTCTCTTTCCTTAATTCCTCTCTCTTCGAAATGATTTACTAAACTTCTCTTATGTATCTACTAATGGAGACAATCCTAATTGGTCTCAATGCCCATTCTAAATACCTCCATAACATAACCAACGAATGGACTTATTATTATAAAATATACAAATATTTACATACATATACATTAATATGTATGTAAATATTTATATTAATGTATATACTCATGTTTTCTTTAACATAAATGTTTTTATACGTGATAAAATGTATATGTTATAGATTGAAGGGTGGAATTAAGAATGGCAAAAGTAATTACAATAGGCTTACAAAAAGGCGGCGTTGGAAAAACGACAACAGCCGGCATACTAAGTTTCATGCTAGCAAAGGACGGCTATAAGGTACTAGCAGTCGATATGGATTCACAGGGAAACCTTTCAAGTCTTCTTACTCAGCAAGAGGACGACCATTTTTCAGAAAAAACAATTTTAGAAGCCTTTGTTTCAGGTGAAGCAGCTCCTTACATATATGAGGTCAATGAACACTTACATGTCCTCCCTGCTGATGACTTTCTAGCAACATTGGCTAGATTCTTGTATACAGAATATCAAGAAAGCAATAAATCTTTAGCCTTACATGAATTACTAGCCCCCCTGAAGGACAAATACGACTATATTATTATAGATACTCCCCCTTCCCTTTCAGAGCCTATGGTTAATGCCATCTGCGCATCTGATTACGTAGTGGTGCTTGCAGAGAGTTCAAAATGGGCATTTAATGCTATACCTAGATTCCTAGACACTGTGGCATTCAGCCGTGAAAACATTAACCCCGGCCTGAAAGTTGCGGGTATTCTTCGAACAATGAATGATGTTCGTCGAGCTGATTCGAAGGCTTTTGTTGAAGTGATTGGCGAAGAGTATCCTGAATTATGTTTCGACGTAGTAATAAGAAGAAAAGCTTCTACAGGGAGAATTTCATTAGAAGGACTCTATGAAAATAAAGAATTGTCAAAAGCCTTAGATCAATATCAAGATTTCTATAAGGAGTTGATGGACCGTGTCAAAAACGGATGAAATCAAAAACAAGATAAGACAGCGCGATGCTCGCAGTTCTTTGATGGGTAGCACGAGCGAAACAGCAAAAAAACAAATAAACCAAAACAAAGAAAACATTGAAAAAAGTGAGCCTAAGAAAACGGAAAATGTACTCGTAGAGAAAACGAATATGAATGATGACATTACAAAAGAACGTTCACAAGCGACTAATGTTGAGAACGAGAATAATACATTTTTAAATAATTTAATCCAAGGTAAAGGCAAGAAAAAAAATGATGCGCTGATTAATACCGGAATCTACTTTGAACCGGAAGTCGTGGAGATCCTTAATAAATTGGGGAAACAAGGCGGTAGAGGTGCGAAATCTAAGATTGTAAATGATGCTGTTAAAGCAGTATTTAAGGAAGCCGGCCTAATAAAATAGTTTAATCTAAACATGAATGTATATCTTGTACATTCATGTTTTTTATTCATAGGAACTGGTAATTTACATGTTAACACTATTGAATTTACTAACAAATTACGCTAAATCATTACAATAAATTTCTTATTTTCGATTTCCTTAGTTTAGATTCTATTCTGCATGTTCATATTTAAAGTTCCTAAGCGAATTCCTATTTCAAATAAAAACAAGGAAGTATATGTACTTTACTTCACATTAAGACCTTAAATTGCTTTGAATTCATATTATATCTGAGAAGTAATATCAAAATTTTTAAGAAGCTTGATTCATATATATCTTTAAAATATCATAATCTTCTTGTATTTTCTTAAATTTCCCAGCATCTCCGTTCGCCATATCAGGATGATATAATTTAACAAGTTTTCTGTATTTTTTTTTATTACATTAAAATCAGTTGTATCTATTGGCAAATTAAATTCTTTAAGTATTGACTGAATGATCAAGGTGCTATTATTAATTTCAGTAAAATCTTTTTCTTGATATCTATTGTCGCTACTACTCTTTCTTTGTTCTTGTTCTTGTTCTTGTTCGTAATGTCCTCTGCTTCGTTCTTCTTTTCTTTTTCTTTCTTGTTTTTCTACCTCTACTGCATCTAATATTTCATCTAATTTTCCTTTTACTGCTTCATCTAAAATATTAGAAAAAGCAGCTTTGTAAAAAAACGTATCTTTTTTTATCTTCTTTTTAATTTTTCCTTCGGCTTCCTTCCAGATGTCCAATCCTGACGAATAAATGAAACATACATTTAAAAAAATTATAGCACCTGAGAGAATGATAAACGATTGACTCAGAAATGGAATCCCAAATATGATTAATACAAAAAATAAAAATCCAGATGAGCTTAAAATATTTCCCTTGCATTTCAACAATTTAAACTCTCTACTTTCTGTATTACGATTAAAATAAAAAAACCAATATATTATTGGAGATAAGAAAAAATACACTTATGTTGCTCCTTTTTTGTTTACTCTACTACATTTTAGGAATGATAAATATCCATAGATATACTAACATAATATTCCTTTGTATATATAATTTTTTATAAAAAACAGAAAAGTTAGTTCGTTAGTATACACGAAAAAATAGTCGAAGGTTTTGAATGGCGTTACGATGGATATAAACTAATTGTTAATCCCGAAGAGACAACACAAGCTCATCCAAGTGAAATTAATAAAGAAATTGATCATATGGACCAAATTATCTTATCTTAGAGGTGCTACAAGAAGCTCAGCAGAATATTAATCCTACCTTCTTGTTTCACAAAGTTATTTAAACTCACTAATAATAAAAAAAGTGATAAGCAGCCTCACACCACCAGATCCTCGCTCTAAAAGGCAAACAAAACAAGATTCTGCGGGTCAAAGAAGGCAAAACGCAAAAAATCCGCGACATTTACATCGCTAATTGCTTTCAAGATCCAACGGATTCTCCATCATTAGCATCCTTCGGTCACCCTGCGTTATATCGGCATTACTAAAGAAGAAACGAATAACGTCTTGAAAACATTTAGTGTCTTTTACTAAGGTTCCAATTTCATCCATGTTGGTCGTTAACAAAAAGAAAAGGAACACTTTCGTGTCCTTGAGATTTCTTCTTGAACTAATGCACCGGATAGTTTAAGAACATTTATTCAAAAACTAAATATTACCTGTTTTTTTCGAATTTGAAAAGCCCTTCCTTTATTGGAGGGGCCTTATATTTTTATTAAGTACGATTCTTTTTTTCCCGGAGGACTATTCACCTGGTCCTGGAAGCTGACCATGCCGAATTCAGGGATTATCTCATACTTTTTCTGTATCCAGCTTCTTCAGCCTCTTCCTCTGTACAAAACATTTCTTCAGCATCCGTTACATCATAAAATTGCCCTCCAGGAACGTGGTAGATTTTTTCTCCATTGTATGTAGTCAAATTCCCTTTAATATTTTCGTCACACCCCGATGTATCAGTATCGCTTACGTTGCTACTACAAGCACTTAATAATAGTAAAGAAACTAAAATTATATTCCTCAATTTGCACCTCTAGATATTTAATATGAATATAAAACCTATAAGAAACTCACTAAAAATCTTCACCTAAGATATAACTATCTACCCAGACCATACCCAATCCTTTTAAGTATAAGTTTATTAAATTGAATCTTATCTCGCAGACTCACTTCTTTTTGTTGTTGTTTTTCTCCATACAATTCATTTAAACAACCCACGAGAAAAAGATTACCACTATGGTCTTTAAAATGTTCGATCTTAGAGCCTTCACTATATCGAAAAATATAGTTTTGAGAGAATAGATTTTTTTGTTTGTAATTCTACCCTTTCCTTTACAAAATTATCTAAGCTACTTTGATATTTTTTAATACCTATTTCTAATTCTTATTTTCATGTAATTAAGTAGTCTAAACGTTCTTGCCCCATTACTAAATTTACTCCCTTTTATTTACAATATTCGATAATATAGGTATATTTTCCTGCATGTATAACATTTTTTCTATTATGCTAATTTTAATGAAAGGATAATACATCAAAAAGGCGCCAAGTGACAGCTTCCTTCTCTATCGTGGTTCACATAATGAAGATTATCAGCAATGAAAAGAAGTAGCCGATCCTTAGAATAATCAGGTTATAGAAATCATCGACAAACTACTCTCTATTTTAAAATAAAATATATCCTGGACAATAAATAAATAATGTCCTGGATAAATTAATTAGTTTTTTAAACACTCCTGGATGATTTAAATAATATTCCTGGAGTATTTACTTATTGACTATTTTCATATATTATACAAATAAAGATAATATACATGAGGAGGAAATAATTAATGGCTACTCAAACTGAACCACAAGAAAGCACAAGACCTCTCAGTGAATTAATTAAGCGTGGCAACACATCTGAGATGCAATTGAAAGTATTTGTCTCGAACAATCTTGGTCATAATACCCTATTGGCAAAGATTCCAATGTATGACTTTTATAGAATGTCGGACGTCGCAAATGAACGTAGTGAGCACGGCGAACCAGTAGCACAGCGTAAATTAGATGTTAAGCACGCAGCTGAATTAGCTCGTTACATACTTAAAGGATTGATAGCAACTAATATTCAATTAAATAGAGAAGATACTGGATCTATAATGGTTACTAGAGAAGGCCTACAAGAAATGATAGGGAAACAACCGTATTTGTCCTTACAGCCTATCGTTGCTAATTTAAGAACTGCTGGCCCAGGTGGAGAGAAGCTTCGAGCTAGTCCAATAGAAACAGAAAATAATGAAAATATAGGTATGAGAGTTTGGCTAGGACAAAGGGATATTTTGTGGGTAGTCGACGGTCAGCATCGGCGAAAAGCAGTGCAAATGGTTATTGAGTTTCTAGAGGAAATTCGATTAGAACAAAAATATCCTCCGAAAAAACAATCATTATTCCCTCATAATCGCGATGACCGTACAGTTCCTCAGGATGAACTAGAGGCTTGGATGGAATGTTATGAGTTAACAAGAGCAGAGTGTACAGTTAGTTTAGAAATTCATTTAGGGTTAGATATTTTAGAAGAGAGACAGTTGTTTCATGATTTAAACAACTTAGCTAAGAAAGTAGAAAAGAGTCTTGCTCTAGAATTTGATAGTTCTAATCCTGTTAATGCCTTTATCAAAGAAGATCTTATAGAGGGACAATTAGTTGCTGTTTCCTTCAAAGATAAAGTAGATTGGGAAAATGATGATGGATCTCTTACACGAAAAGATATTGTTGCAGTTAATGCCCACCTTATCTTAAATAAATCTAATATAAACGGGGCAACTCCAGTCATTGTAAATCCTCGTTTGAATGTTGCTAAACGTTTTTGGGAAGCTATTGTTCAAATCCCTGGATTCGGTGAAGAGGGCGCAAAAGCTATGACCCTTTCTGCTCAACCAGTAGTGCTTAAGGCAATTGCTAAGTTAACTTATAATTTCGCGTTTGGTCGTACTACAAGCAACGAGCAGTTATTGAACAAACTATTAGATGGCATTACTGATTTAGATTTTAGCCATGAGAATCCTATGTGGCGGTACTACCAATTAAGTGAGGAAGAAATAGAACAATATGGATTAACGAGTTTAAATGATTACCTACCAGATAATTCAACTGGTAATAGAGATATCGGTAAATACGATATTGAAACTGGATGGATGCGTTTTGGTAGCAAACATAATGATATTTTCCCCATTATAGGAGATATGATTCGTTGGAAGCTTAACCTTCCGAACCGCCATCAATCAACCTAATTACTCAAACCTTAAAATCAGAAAAAAACTTATTTACTTTTGATTCAAAGTCACAATGAGAAAGCCAGTAAGTGTTTAAAACAACATACTAGTTTTCTCCCCTTACACTAATACTTATATCATAAGCTTAATCAACTATCAGGCCAGAATAGTTGATTAAGCTTATTTTTTACCTGAATTTGAATGTATGATTTGTGCAAGAATCATACATTCAAAAGGCCGCCAATTGGCCGACTCCTTATGGAAGCTAATGCTCCCGTTATTTCAATAAGAAACTTGTGATTAGAAGGTAACTCAACTTTACCTACAATCAAATCGAGGTAAATCCGTTTGATGACGCTCTGCGTAAAATCATCTATTTGGCTACCATTGAAATTTCATCAACATGTTCAACCAACTTCTGGATCTTTTCTTGGGAGGAAGGAGAATCAATTTCGATTAGATACCGAATCTCTTGAAATCTTGGACGAACGGCAGGTTTCTTTATAGAATGTTAGATAATTGAATGCCGATAATGAGACGTTATGTAAACCTCACATGAATACGGTATACATCTCCTCCTTTTTTGGAAGTATCGACATCCAAATATCCCTTTTTCTCCCTTTGGTTAGCCCTTGTAGTAGTTTGTGCCAGCCGAGAACTCAATGAAGACGCACGCCTCATCTCCGACCGCCCATGCATCGTGACCAGGTGGCAACATCATGATGTCGCCTGAACCGAATTCCTCCTCAGATCCGTCGTCCATGACGACCTTTAGACGACCCGACTGCACGTAGGCAACATGAGGGAGTAAGCAACTATCCGTCCCAGCATACGGTTTCAGATCATTGGACCATATCGCCCCCTTCTCGAAGGTAACACGGTGAACCTCGACACCATCAAGAGACACATTTTCCTTCTTGATCAAGCCATAGACCTCCACCTCATCGGGTGTGTTTAGATTCTTCTTCTGCATGGTTATATTTGCCATATAGTGTACCACCTCTTTAAACAAATTAAATTCATATGAATTGTATGAATTATATAAATATAAACGTCAGGAGTAAAGACGAAAATTTCAAAGTATATGTTTTCCAAATGGGCACATAGATTCTCCTTCGCCTGTTTAACCTCCTACAGAAAAACGGGCGAAAATCTCATCGCTACGAGAAAAAGACAGTCTTTGATATACTTGGTGTCGTTCTCGACTTTTCGGAAAGTGAACAAAAAAAGCCTTTACGCTCTAAAAAAAATGAATGTAATATAGTTTAAGAATCTCACAGTC